>DXOJ01000398.1 GCA_019412865.1 Bacteroides sp.
GGAAACAGCCCTTTATTATTTCAGCTTAAAAAGTTTCATCGGACAGCAATAATTGCAAACTGAATTTCTTTGTTTGTACATCGCGGCTATTTCCACCAACCATCACTTCAAATTCTCCCGGTTCACATACCCAATTCAGCGCACTGTTATAGAATTTCAGTTGTTCTGCTGTGATATCAAAAGAGACAGTGCGGCTTTCCCCTTTCTTCAAATGGATACGTTCGAAGCCTTTCAATTCTTTCACCGGACGTGCTACACTCCCTACCATATCACGAATATACATTTGTACGATTTCGTCAGCATCATAGTTGCCCGTATTGGTGACAGTGACAGAGGCGGTTATCTTCCCCTTTTCATTCATTGAGTTATTGCTAAGTTGCAAATCACCGTAACGGAATGTGGTGTATGACAATCCATATCCAAATGGATAAAGAGGATCATTGTCTATATCAAGATAGTTGCTACGGAATTTACTGAACCACTTTCCTGCCTCTAAAGGACGACCTGTATTCAAATGGTTGTAATACAAAGGAATTTGTCCTACGTTCTTCGGGAAGGTCGTAGTCAGTTTTCCACTCGGAGAAACATCTCCGAATACTACATCACAAATCGCGTCGGCTGCTTCACTGCCTCCGAACCATACATTCAGTATAGCCGGGAAATTTTCCTGTTCCCAAGTCATCACAGTGCTGCGACCTGCAAAATAGACCAGTACAATCGGTTTGCCTGTCTTTTTCAATGCTGTCAGAAGATCACGCTGCGCATCCGGCATTTCAAGATTAGTACGGCTGCTGGATTCACCACTCATTTCAGACGATTCACCAACTGCCGCCACAATCACATCTGCTTGGGAAGCGACATTCAAAGCCTCATCAAGCAACTCCTGCGCACTACGCGAATCACGCATTTCACGACCGAACATGGTAGCTTCCGCCTCTCTTTGAGCATCATACATCAGATTTGAACCTTTGGCATAAAGCACTTCCGCTTTACCTGCCAATGATTGCTTCATGCTTTCATACAGGGAATTGTATTTGTCAGAAGCAGCTGCCACACTCCATGTACCCGGCATATTGGCCTTTGTATTGGCAAGCGGGCCGACAAGAGCTATTTTGCCTTTACGCTGTAATGGAAGCAGGTTATTTTCATTCTTCAAAAGCACAAATGTTTCAGTAGCTATTTTACGGGCTACGGCACGGTTTTCTGCCGTAAAGATATCTTTCTTTACACGGCTTGCATCACAATATTTATAAGGATCATCAAATAATCCGAGCTTGTATTTTGCTTCGAGAATACGACGGCAGGCTTTGTCTATTTCAGCCATTGTCACTTTTCCTTCTTTTAGAGATTTCTCCAAAGTAGTGAGGAACCCGTCTGCAACCATATCCATATCAGTTCCGGCACTAAGTGACATGGCAGATACCTGTTGAAGATCTCCCATTCCGTGAGCAATCATCTCGGAAATAGCTGTGTAGTCTGTCACAACAAAACCATCAAATCCCCAACGGTCACGCAAGACATCGGTCATCAGCCACTTGTTGCCGGTAGCAGGAATACCGTCAACCACATTGAAAGAAGTCATCACACTACCCACACCAGCGTCAATAGCTGCTTTATAAGGAGGAAAATAATTATTGAACATACTTAGATGACTCATGTCTACTGTGTTATAGTCACGACCAGCTTCGGGTGCGCCATACAGGGCAAAGTGTTTCACACAAGCCATAATAGTGTTCTTATCTGTCAGATCATCACCTTGATAACCTTTTACCATGGCTGCCGAAATCTCCGAACCTAAATAAGGATCTTCGCCTCCACCTTCAGCCATACGTCCCCAGCGGGGATCACGACAGATATCAACCATAGGACTGAAAGTCCAGCAAATACCATCGGCACTGGATTCTTTTGCGGCTATACGGGCAGATTCTTTGATAGCCTCCATATCCCAGCTACAAGACAGTGCCAAAGGAATAGGAAAAACAGTCTCATATCCGTGGATGACATCCATACCAAACAACAAAGGAATTTTCAAACGGCTCTGCTCTACGGCAATCTTTTGGACTTCCCGAATATTCTCCACTCCTTTTACATTGAAAAGACCACCGACCTGACCTTTCCTTATCTTACCGGCCACATCACTGCTTTTAGCTTGTCCGGTAACAATCTCACCCGACACAGGAAGGTTGAGTTGACCGATCTTCTCCTGCAGAGTCATCCTCCCCATCAGGTTGTCAATAAACTGATCCATTTTACCCTTATCGGCTTGCGGGGCAGCCATAGCAGTGACAGCAGACGCCGTAATCACTGCAGTTAGCAAAAATCTACCTATTCTCATATTCTGTTTTTATATTTATATTATTCTTTCTTCTGTTTTTATTCGGCTGTTGTAGAAGTGAAGCCTAGCTTTTTCAGTCCGTCCTGAATTTCCGGACAACTCATGAATAACCGCCAAAGTAGTCCTGTACGGTAGTTCTCTATCATTGGCGCAATCGTACACTGGTCGATGGCAAGATAATGCGGAACAGTCCACTTCTCGTTCAGTGAGAACGCATCGTGAAATCCATATTTCCCCCAAATCCATGCTCCTTGTTTATAGAAACCTTTCAAGGCGGCCATCGACTCTTCCGGTGTATAAGGAAAAGAGGATAAAGCGGCAGTAGGAGTAATCACACCGAGATCATTGTCGGGCATGTGGGCTGAATAGCCATTTATGGAGTAACTTGCTGTAAGTCCCCAGCAATCAGATCCATATCCTTTGTAACCTTTCGGATTAGTGACACAATATTGATAATCACTCATCGCATGATTGCGTACCACATTCCAGTAGTTGGCATATTGATCGGTCAAGTTACGCGGATCAAGGCCGATGTAAGAGTAGTGTGCCCAGAATAAGGGACCGCCTTTCTCTTCTGCGCCATTATGCTTCAGTTCGAGCGGGTAACCGTAAGGTTTGGAAGCGCTTTTGATGCCACCGCTACGCGCCCACCCTTCATGGTAACAGGCTACCGGAACGGAATGTGTAGGGGATGAAGCTGCAAGGATATAGGTAATCAGACATTCATTATAGCCCTCGAGCGGGAAGTTCATTTCCCAGCCATAGTTAGGAGACCAATGCCAGTATAATACATTCTGATCGCCGTTGCGATACCAGTCGAATTCCATCCCGTGCCACAGTTCGTCTATTTTAGCGGCCAGTGCTTTTTCTTTCTCGTTGCCATCCTTTACGTATTGCCGTACACACAACAGGCTTTGCATAAGGAAGCTACTTTCTACCAGGTCGCCACCGTCATCTTTTGTTCCGAACGGTTTCACTTTGCCCGTAGGACCATGGAGCCAATGCGGCCATACTCCATGAAAACGATCGGCTTTTGCCAGATAGTCTACAATCTTTGTCAACCGGGCTACACCTTCTTCCCGGTTGATAAAGTTTCGTTCGATAGCCACCAACAAGCCGGCAATTCCAAATCCGCTACCTCCAATCGTAATTACATCCTGGTCCTGTTGTGGGTAAACATTATCAAGATGTATACGTTCGCAGGCCAGTCCGGAAGTCTTTTCCGCACCTTCCCACATATAGTTGAAATGCGTCTTTTGAATATAGTCGAGTAGTTCATCGTCGTTCGCAAATGCCTCGGGGCGATCAGGCTCCGCATCGGTCACAGTCTTGTTCTTTTGTGTACATGCGCATACCACTACGAGTAGAGTAATAAATATGCCGGTTCTTGTCCATTCCATCATCTTATAAAGTATTTCTTCTGATTAATAATTATTGTTTCACGACTTTCGACAACGCCGACCGTCCCGATTCATTCAAAGCTTCAATGGCAAAGTAGTAAGTCGTACCAAGGTCGAGTCCCCGGAAGTCATAATGATCCGCACCGTTCACGGTGATGCAGTTATATAACTTTTCGGGAGCAATGCCATAATAAATATTATAGCCGTAGGCATCGGATGAGGGATTCCACGAAATCATTGCATTGCGCTTATCCTGTTTGTCACGCACTATCTTGAAATTTCGTACGGGCAGAGGTTTCTCTCCATCAGCAAAACCAAACACCCGGAACTCCGAAAGACAAAAATTGCCGGATGGAACATGAATGTTTTCCAGTTTCAGATAGCGGGCATCCAGCGTCTCACCCAATTCGATGTAGTCATGAGGCACATCTTTATCGTTATCACTTTTATCTACCGCCAGTGTCCAGTCTGTCCCGCTATCACTGGAGTAGATATGATATTGATAGTATAAATCGTTTGCACGATTATGCTGCACACTTTTATGGTCATAGTAGTTGAGTTGGATCGCCTTTATGTGTTTCATGGCGCCAAGGTCAATTTCTATCCACTCACCCGGTTCCCCGGTTTTAGCAGCCCAATACGTACGCATATTTTCATCGGTAAGATTGGAAGCGGAATAGATGCTGTCGGTGCTGGATACTTTTACCGGTTTCTCATAAGAAAGAAGCATCCATCCGGTAAACCGGTCAGCCGGATTTTTAATATCGTAGTCGGCATTCCAGCAAGGATAATCGCCGAATGCTGTGGTAGAGTACATCACCCCATCCGGATCGAATGTTGTAGGATATAATCCGATACGTCTTTCAAACTTATATTTGAGGGATAACATACAAGTACCCACATGCCAGTAGTTTCCTTTCAAATCTTGAAAAGTACCACTGTGTCCTACTCCCTGTACAAATCCACCGGGCTTATAGCTCATTGGATTATGCTGCTGGTAAGTGAACGGTCCTAATGGCGAATCACTGACATATACTCCGTCGGCATATACCTTAAACTCCGTTCCCGGAGCACCGTACTGAAAATAATATTTTCCATTATGCTTCGTCATATAAGCCCCTTCGGTAAACGGACGCAACGTCACTTCATCATCATTGTTCATGCCAAACCGTTCCCAGCCATGTTCTTCCGGACGAAGCATCATGATATCATAGATCTTACTGACCGGACGAAAATCATCACGACTCACTTGTACGCCTTTAAGAGGATACTCATTGCTCGAACCGTAATAAAGATAGAGCTTACCGTCATCATCCAAAAACAAGCAAGGATCCCATGAAGGTAACGTATTACGTTCGACAGCACGCTTAAAACGCCCGGATTTGGGAGACGTGCTATACCATACGGGCAATCCTTCATAAGTAGAACCGGTATAGAACAGCGTATCTCCGCTTACAAATGCTGCCGGAGCACACATATCGTCGTCCGTAGGACGACGCTGGAAAGAGGCCGGAGCAAATTCCCAGTCACTTAGATTCTTTGAATAATGGAAGCCTCCCTGGTTCGTGGAAAACAGGAAATACTCATCTTTATAAGTTAATCCCATCGGATCGGCAGAAGATCTGAACGATCCGTTAGACTGAACATTGTTGTTATAAGGTTCATAGTTATAACTAATATTCATAGGATTACAATAGGTACGAGTGACAGGATGCGCAGGGTCATACCACCTTGTAGCTTGAGCAGGCTGACGCTGCACAGACTTATGCTTTCCTGATTGCATAACGATTTTCACTTGCCGGTCGTCAACAGCACGTTTTACATTGGCAAAAGATTTTCCCGGATAATAGGCATAAAGATGCACATCGTTATCAGTAGCCTTCAACGTATAACGGCCTTCTATGTTCGTGTTACAATGAACCGGACTTGAGAAAAACATAACGGTAGCCCCTTCAAGCGGATTACCCTGTTCATCTACAACCGTTCCGGTTATTTCGTATTGATTTACTACCGGGATATAGTAGTCGCTTACCTGTCCTTTTACTACTTTTATAGAATCTTCCGGTGGTAGTGCGTTCCCTGCCAAGGCAGAGAACGCTATCCCAGAACTTAGTAATATCTTTTTTACTATTCCTGTCATTTCCTAATTTTATTTAGACATAATTACTCGTCAATCGGTTCGTTCGTCAGACTTGGGATATTAGATACCTGATCGAAAGGAAGCGGATAATAGGTTTTATCTTCAGTCCATCCTTTGGAACCAAGCACAGAAGCAGCCTTACCGGTACGAATCAAGTCATTGTAACGTTCTCCCCACTCACAAACAAGTTCCATACGGCGTTCATCAAGGATTTGGTCTACAGTCGCACCATCAATCTCGGACATTCCCGCACGATCACGTACAAGTTTCAATGACGCATCACCATCCTTACCCAAACGTACCTTAGCTTCTGCATTCATCAATAATACATCAGCGTAACGGAATATACGTACATTGTTATTTGCACCATATTTGGTACGGCCCGGTGTCAACTGATCTGTCGGAGTATAGGCTTTTCCATTCCAGCAATCTGTTTGAGTAGAGTTCTGCAATTCACGAATCACATCACCGCTTGGAGTAGTTGTACCAGCCAACAGGAACGAAGTCGTAGCACGGATAGTCTCACCACGAGCCGCTGCCCAATCACGGAAATCTTTATATATACCGATAAATCCCCAGCCTGAAATATTTCCGTCGTTCGCCGGTCCTTGGAATACAAACCAGTTATCAGCATCTACCATATCACCTGACCCAAGACCAAAGTCAGTACACTGACATTCGAATAACGATTCATCACAAACCTTACCCGGAATCTTGAATAAATTATAGTAATCATCATAAAGCTTAAATTTCTTGCTACCGATAATATCATCTGTCAATGTTTCAACTTCTCCATAATTACCCTGATTCAGATGTATCTTTGCTGCAAGCATCTCTGCCGAGAAAGCAGTGACAGCACCATAATGAGCCATTTCATTCGGACGTAATCTCGGAGTATGGTCCATCGTATACTGTAGATCTTCAAGAACATATTTATATACAGCATTGATCGTTGAACGGGTCATGTCGGTTTGAGTATTACTACGCAAAATAGTTACCGGACCAAAAGCCTGTACAAGTCGGTAATAGGCATAAGCACGAAGGAACCTCACTTCACCACAGTAAGAGCGGTAATTAGTCATATCATCGTCCGACGTGATATTTTCTGCGTAGGAATCCAGCGATTCAAGAGCAGCATTGGCCACTTTTATGATACCATAATACTGATTCCACATCTCGTTGAGTCCCCAGAAAGAACTGTCGTAGTTGTAGTTACCCATATCAATAAGGGTTGCCTGGTCATCTATACGTCCGGACCAAACATCATCATCACGCACGACAGACAATGGCCATATCACCCAGTGCATACCGCCTGTTCTAACTTTAGCATATACTCCAGAAACCGCTTGATACATATTCTCAATTTGAGTAAAGTCTACATTCTCTTCCGGAACCTTATTTTCGGGCTCTTTATCAAGATAATCACATGATGTATTGCATAACATTAATGCTGGCAACGCATATATTAAGATATTCTTTAGTATTCTCATTTTCTTGTTCTTTTGTTAGATTAAAATTAATTTTTCCATTCCGGCTTAGAAATCAATCTGGATTCCAAAGCTATAAGTAGATGTCAAAGGATAAACTTCTGTATCCCATCCTTCAGCATCGCTCAACTCCGGAGTGAATGAATTCGCCTTAAATGTTGTGAACGGACGGTCTGCCGTCAGTGAGAAACGGATACCCGGCAATGTGTAATTTCCCATCTTGATATTACGCAAACTATAACCGAGAGTTATGTTCTGAATACGGAAGAAATCGGCACTTTCTACAAAATAAGAGTTCACTCTTTGGTCAGATACATTCCACCCCTTTACCAATGCTGCTGCAGACGGATGCGAGTTAGTAGAACCCGGTCCGGTCCAACGATTCTCATACTGTGCTTTATCAAAGTTATAATTAGACTGTGCATAACGCAAAGCACGTTTACGGTTGTATATCTGTCCGCCTGTTTGACCATACGTAGTCAATTCAAAATCCAGATTCTTCCAGTTCAAACCAAGATTAATGCCGTATGTAAAATTAGGTATGTAAGAGCCAAGTACTTGGCGGTCATCACCATCAATCACGTTATCACCGTTTACATCTTCATACTTGAAGTCACCCGGTACAAGATTGTTGGCCACGGCAATCGGATCTTCCGCACATTCTTCCAAAGTCTGATAAACTCCTACAACCTTATATCCATAGTATGAATTCATTTCTTTGCCTACCATATTAATGGTCTTTCCTCCCTTGATAGAGCTCAATCCTCCAAGGTCTTTTACCTTATTCTTCAAATATGAAAGGTTCACTCCCAAATTATATTTGAAGTCTCTTCCGATATTATCATTCCAGTTAAGTGATAAATCAAAACCCGAATTCAGAATCTTACCATAGTTTCCGGCAAGTACGTCATTGCTGAACGGTAAACGCGGAGATATAACAGCTCTTTTTGTCAGGCGATAGAAATAGTCCAAATCTACATTCAAACGATTCTTAAAAGTAGAGAAGTTCAAACCGACGTTTGTTTCATCTACCAGCTCCCACTTCAAATAACTGAAATAAGTTGTATTTTGATAGCCTGGGAAAGTAGAGTTTCCAAATACACCGGATGCAGAATTACCTGTGGTAATTGAAGCAAAACCGTCACTTGCAGCTACGTGGTCATTACCCAAACGTCCCCAGCTGGCACGCAGTTTCAGGTAATCGAAGAACTTTTGATCTTTCATAAAATCTTCTTCACTGATAACCCATGCAGCACCAACAGATGGGAAATATCCCCAATGTTCCTGATATTTGGAAGAACCGTCCGCACGCATAGTGAATGTCAACAGGTATTTCCCTGCATAGTCATAACTTAAACGGGTGAAATAAGACTGACCGCGATAGCAGTAACCATCGTCTCCAAGAGTTACACCTTCAGCATTTCCCTGACTCAAATAAAGCCATTCGTCCTTTCCTTCCGGTACATTATTAGCTTTTCCCCACATATATCTGTACTGTTGTTGCCGCATAGAGTAACCTAACATGGCTCCAAAGTTATGTTTTCCCCACTGATTATTATAGGTCAATATATTATCCCAAATGTAATTGTAATAGTTCGTATCTTTCTTTGTCAATTCTGAAACGGCCTGTTGTTGCCAGCTACTTACATAGTAGGGAGCTATATATTCACGACCACGAATGGCTGAATAATCATAACTATAACTCGTTCTGAAATTTAACTTCTCCGGCAAGAGTTGGAACTGTGCATAGAAGTTAGTCAATACCTGATAGTTCTCATTTTGTGAATCATAATAGTTGGCTGTTGCCACAGGATTGTAGAAGTTAGCAGTGAAACCAACTGCATCAGGTGATGCATACTTGTCGGGGAAAGTATTGTCATTTGCCGGATCATAAACCGGATAAATGCCCGGAGCATTAAATGCCTGCTGCCAAGCTTTATTTTGTGGCAACACTTGGGTAGAGTTACTAAATACACCATTGAAACCGACCTTCAGCCAGTTGGTTGCTTCATAATCGAGTGCTGCACGGAAATTGAGACGTTTATAGTTATTCTCTACATCCATTACACCATCCTGATACAAATAACTCATACCTACGGAATAAGTGCTTTTCTCTGTTCCACCACTAATTCCCAAACTGTGGTTAGTGATAAGCGCACTCCGCAGTAACTCCTTATACCAGTCTGTGTCTGAATCGAATTTCCAGTTATGAAAATCCGGATCGGAATAGTCACCGCCGAATTTATCAATAGAGGCCTTCATGGTAGATACATATGCATCATAATTAGCTTCGAGAAGCATAGTAGAATACTCTTGAGAGTTAGCCATTTCTAAAACGTTTGTAGCTTTCTGTACACCTATATATCCGTTATAGGTAATTTTAGCTTTCTGATTACGTTGGCCTTTTTTGGTAGTGATAATAACAACACCATTAGCGGCACGCACACCATAAATGGCAGCAGCCGAAGCATCCTTCAACACGGACATATCCTGAATGTCATTACTATTGAGGAAATTGATATCATCATAGAACATACCGTCTACTACATAAAGAGGCGAGCTGTTGGAAAATGACCCTTTACCACGAATGGCTACCTTCGGCCCTTCTCCCGGAGTACCGCTATTGGTAACGTTTACTCCGGCCACTTTCCCTTGCATAGCAGCCATAGGTGAAGAGGCGGGAGTAGAAAGTAACGCTTCTCCCTTGACTACCGTAATGGGAGAAGTCAAGTCCTTGGCTTTGGCTGAACCGTAACCGATCACAACCACTTCTTCCAGCTTCTGAACATCATCTTTTAATTGAACATTGATTACATTCTTCCCTTTTACAGCAATTTCTTGAGGTATCATTCCTATATAAGAGAAGGTAATAATAGCATCTTCGGGAACGTTTTCCAAAGTATAGTTACCATTAAGGTCCGAGATAGTACCAGTGTAGGTACCTTTTACATGAGCAGACGCACCAATGATCGGTTCACTAAAGGAATCAACAATAGTACCTCTGATTGTTTTGTTTTGAGCAAGCAGTGTTTGTAAACACAACACTGCAACTACAAGAAAAGTAATCTTTCTCTTCATTTTTTTACGTATTAGTTGATAATAAGGTTGCTAAAAAATCGATGCAACAAAGGAATGGAGTTTTTAAAATTCTTGCAAAATAACGCATACTACGCTACTACTTTTATGCTGTACAACACTACGTTTTTAGTACGTTTATCGCTTGTAGACACTTATTTTGGCATGTTTTTTCGCTGATTTGGGATTTTTTAATTATTTGGTATTATATTTGAAATTATTTTTCATCACCATAATAGAGAGAGTATTCTATGAGACGCACTGATTTTATCTATTTATTATTTATTTTCATAGGAGGATGTTTATCCCCGGTAATAAGTCATGCATCTACATTTATGCCCATTGTGACCAACTATACAGCCAAAGACTACCAAGCGGGATTACAAAACTGGGCTTTAGCTCAAGGAAAGAACGGAGAGATGTACATTGGAAATAATACAGGACTATTATGTTTCGATGGCTATACGTGGAGTAAATATCAAATGCCCGGTAATCAGCTTGTGCGATCCATACTCATTGATGGTGACCGTATTTATGTGGGAACATACGAGGATTTCGGCTATTTCAGCCGCAACTCTCTTGGTATACTTGAATACACTTCCTTATGGAGCCAACTCAAGAATATCGAAACACACAATGATGAAATATGGAATATACTCAAAATAGGTGAATGTATTTATTTCCAATCATTCAGTTCTTGGTTTAAATATGACGGAAAGAAAGTAACCGCACACTATAACTCTCAACATTTGCCATTGTATTTTCATAAAGCGCATGGACAAATCTATGTACAGATGGTCAACGGTGATTTTTATCTTCTGGAAAATGATGAATATAAACTATTGATTAAACGTAAAGCATTAAAAGATGACTCTGTGGTTGCAGTCATTCCCACAGCAGGAGGAAAAATGATTCTATGTACCGAGTGGAACGGACTGTTTGACTATGACGGAAAGACACTTTCTCCCCACCCTACCGCTATCGATCAGGAATTAAAAAGTCAGCAGATGAATCGTGCCGTAATGATTCCATCAGATTCGACAATCGTACTCGGAACGATCCGCAATGGTATTTATGCCGTTGACAAAGAAGGAAAAGAGAAGTGGCATTATGATATGGAAAATCGTTTATATAACAATTCTGTATTACGGCTTTTCTGTGATCGGGATAATAATGTATGGGCGGCACTTGATATCGGCATTGCATTAATCCATACCGGTTCTCCCTATTCCATTCTGATACCTGACCGCAATTCACAGTCATTCGGAATGGTATATGGGGTCAATGCATTTAATAATAGTCTATATATTGCTACTAACCAGTCTGCCTGGTTGTACTCTTTTGCCGACCAAACAATTGTTCCTATCCAGGGTACCGAAGGACAGAACTGGCATATCAGTACATTTGATTCACAAATTCTGCTGGGAAACAATTTCGGAACTAAAATTATAACGGGAACTGTAGCCAGTAACATCCCTGAAACAGAAACCAGTAGCACGTGTCTGCGCAAATGTATAATTAATGGGCAGGAAGTTCTCATTGAGTCGTCTTATTATAACCTCCGAGTCTATCGTAAATATAATGGTAAATGGAGTTTTTCTCATTCCATTGATGGCTTCTGGAATCCGGTACGCCAGTTCGAGGTCGATCATAGTGGAAATATATGGGCTGCACATATGAGTCTCGGTATCTACAGGATAGAGCTTTCAAGGGATTTAAAAAAGATGGAAAAGTGCACGTATATCAAATCATTGTCAGACGAAGAGAATAATGCAAGCCTGATGCATGTTATGAAGATACGTGGAAGAGTGGTATTGTCGGACAGCAAAAGAACGTATACTTATGATGATATTAACCAGCGTATCATACCTTTCGTACAACTTAACTCCATTCTCAAAAATGGGATTAATATGGCTATACCGGTAGATGATAACCTCTATTGGCTTACCGACTATCGTGGATACACCCTGATAAGATATGATAATGACAATTTCAGGATGGAACGCTTCATCCCTTCCTCTTTTTTCGGACTTGAATGCAATGAAAACAATAATAATGTATATGTAAACAATAACACCACTTATTTCTGTCTCAACAATGGTATAGGGCGTTTGGATATGAATCTGAAAAAAGACACTTTGCTGCAAAGGAATTCTTTACTCATTAGAAAAGCTACTTCTTTGTCGCAGGATTATCAATTGCATCTAATGCCTGTATCTGCCGAAAAGAAAGACAACAAGAAAATATGGGGGGATATAACTTTCCATTTGTCTTATCCTAATTTTAACTGCGAACCTCTCCGTTTTTGTTATCACCTCACGGGAAGTAGCTTGGATCTGATGTCAGAATCAGCCGATCCGGTGGTCACATTTGGTAGCTTAGGGTATGGAGATTATCATTTTACGGCTTCAGTGAAAAATGTCGATGGTCAGGTACTTAGTTCCGTAGAATATTATTTCAATAAACCATGCCCATTTTATCTGTCCATATATGCTTGGATAATATATGTGCTTCTTGCGAGTGTAATAGTATACTTCTACTCTCGTTGGCATGCTGCCAAAATGCTAAGAAAACGTAATAGGGAGTTTGAAAAAGAGAAAATGAAACAGGACTTCAAGATGTTGGAGCAGGAACATATCATTGCGCAACAACGCGAGCAATTACTTGAAGCAGAATTACAGGTCAAAAGTAAGGAATTAGCCAGCCTGGCTCTCGATGCCGTAGTCCAACGTAAAGCGGTTGAAAGCTTGAAAGAAGTTATGTCTGAACAAGAACATAAGGGAATTATCAATCAACATGATATAGACACCATACTAAAACAGATTAACGGAAACCTGAATGAGGAGGAATTCTGGGATATTTACCACAAGAATTTTGATATGATCCATAAGAATTTCTTCCGTAACCTGCGTAAACAATATCCCAGTCTCACAGCCAGTGACTTGAGATTTTGTGCACTGTTACGGCTAAATCTATCGACCAAAGATATTGCGCAGTTCACCAATCTTACTATTCGTGGGGTAGAAACAGCCCGCTATCGAATAAGAAAGAAACTTGCCATTCCCGGAAATATTAATCTTGTTGATTTTCTAATTGACTTTACATAGGAAGATTTACCGAATATTCCTTCTAATTTCACACCCCTATTCTGTTGGGATTTTCTAAAGAAACTTTATCTTTGTAATGTCAACAATTAAAAGAATATGGTTCGTTTTAATCTTGTTATCACCTTACTACTAATGATAAGCATAGCTGTCAAAGCCGAACTGACCAACCGGATGTTCGATGTCAGGCATGTAGGCTATGCAGAAGGCCTTAGTAGCCAACGCGTTTTTTCGATTGTCGAGGATGGAGACGGTGCTATGTGGATTGCTACAAAAACCGGAATAGACAGATACAACGGTCATACGGTAAAGAACTATGATTTGCCGGGCAGTTTCTATTATGGTGATCTTGCCGGACGCAGGCTTTACTTATTGTACGACGCACAACAAGGACTGTTCGCCTACGACCACACCGGACGAATCTACCGATATTCCACCATCCTGGATCATTTTGAACAAGTCCTCCACCTGGGACAATTGATTCAGGAAGAAGTCATCTTGAACAAACTCTGTTTGGATAGTGACGGAACCTGGTGGATGGGGGCGGATAAAGGACTATACAAGCAAGAAGCGGACCATCGTATAGTTGCCGTGTTGAAAGGACAATATGTCAACGACATCGCATTTGCCGGCGAGTCGCTTTTTGTGGGTACTTCTAACGGAGTCTGGCAACTGTCACACGCCCTGCCGGATAAGAAACGCCAGCTGCTGGAAGGGTGGAATGTACAAACATTGTTCTGCGACAAACCGAAAAAAGAACTCTGGATAGGCACATTTGGCAGCGGTTTGTCTGTGATGAACCTCGACACTTCCAAAGTGCTTGCGCTGGAGGGACAAGGGAGCACGTTCCTTCATCCGATACGGGCAATTACAGACTATGATGTACATACCATACTCATAGGCGTGGACGGTGGCGGTGTGTATGCGATAGACAAGGACACCAAGAAAGCCCGTTTACTGATGAATACCAGAGATGACACAGATACTTATCTGCGCGGAAACGGCGTATATGCCGTAACCAGAGACGACCAAGGCAACATCTGGATAGGTAGTTATACGGGAGGCGTATCCGTGGCTATCCTGCTGAAACATCCCATTTCGATATTAGCACACGAAAAGGGAAATACCCATTCTCTCATCAGCAACAACGTAAATGATATCGAAGAAAACCCGGATGGCAACCAATGGTTCGCTACCGATGATGGAATCAGCATCCGAAACACCCTGTCAGGCACTTGGAAACACGTGCTGAAAGAAATCGTAACCATTTCTCTTTGCACATCCGGAAATGGGAACGTATGGGTAGGAACATACGGAGACGGAGTGTATCTACTGGATAACAACGGACGCGTGTTACGCCATCTCACCAAGCAACAAGGGCAATTGACCACCAATTATATTTTCTCCGTCAGACAAGACATGGAGGGAGACTTATGGATAGGAGGTCTGGACGGATGCCTGATCATGTTTGAAAAAGAAAAAGGCAGCAAACGGTCTTTCGACGTGAATTGGGTACAGTCCATTGAACCTATCGACCGAAACCGGGTAGCGGTGGCTACCGTCAACGGTTTCTTCCTGGTGGACAAACATACAGGGAATATACAGCACTATGCCAATTCCCAGGAATTTCACAATCAGAATGTCAGTGCTTATATCATCTCTATGCTATTCAATGACGACGAAACCGTGTGGCTGGGAACCGAAGGGGGAGGATTGAATCTATATGACATGAAAAACCGGACGGTAAAGACTTTCACTGTTCAAGAGGGATTGCCGTCCAATGATATATATAGTTTGCAGCAAGACGACAAGAAACGCTTGTGGGTCAGCACCGGAAAAGGAATTGCCTTGATAGACAGCCTGCGCGTGTCGAACCTCAACTATGCAGGCAATATAGACAAGGAATATAACAAATCCTCATTTGCCCGGTTGATGAACGGCGAGTTTGTGTATGGCAGCACGGATGGCGCTGTCTTTATCATGCCACTCGACATCTCAACCGTAGACTACTGGACGCTCCTGCGTTTCACGGGGCTGACGGTTGATTATCAAAACGTCCAGGAAGAAGAATCGTTGAGACCCGCCATCCATGATATGCTTGCCGACCGTGCGGTACGGCTCGGCTATAAATACAACTCGTTTACCGTTTCTTTTGAATCTATCAACTATCGTTTCCAGCGCGATATTGTCTATCAGCATAGTTTAGAGGGGTATGACAATGACTGGAGCAAACCGTCTGCCGAGGGCAAGGCATCCTACACCAAGGTATCGCCGGGCACTTATCTTTTTAAGGTGCGCAGCCTGCGGCGCAGCGACGGAAAGACTATCTCCGAAAGCACCTTAGAAGTGAAAGTGAGCCAGCCATGGTGGAACTCGTGGTGGGCTTGGACTATTTACCTATTTATAATAGGCTTCGTTTTCTATTTCATCCTGCGCTATAAGAGCAACCAGCTCCAAAAGAAATACGACGAAGACAAAATACGTTTCTTCATCGACACGGCGCACGACATTCGCACGCCGGTAACGCTTATCATGGCACCTCTGGAGGATTTGAACCGGGAACAAGATCTCTCGGACAAAGCCCGTTATTACCTGAATCTGGCCCATGAAAGTACCCGGAAACTCCATTCGCTCATCACACAGTTGCTCGAATTTGAAAAGGTAGACGCCCACAAACCATCCTCTTCATCGGTTCCGCTTTGTCTGAATGAAGTTTTGCTGAAAGAAGTCTCCGTCTTCCGGTCTTTTTGCGAGAAGAAGCAGTTGACACTGAATCTGACCCAACCCGACGAATCCATTTTCGTTTCAGCCGACAAACACCTGATAGAGATGTTACTCGACAATCTTCTTTCCAATGCCTGCAAATACACCATGCCCCAGGGAGAAATCAGCCTGGATTTGAAAGCTACGAAACGCAAAGCCATCCTTTCGTTGAAAGATAACGGAATAGGCATACCGAAGAAAGCGAAAAAGCATATCTTCTCCGATATTTACAGAGCCGAGAATGCCCGGCAGTCACAGGAAGAAGGAACCGGATTCGGACTGTTGCAGGTGCAGCGCATTGTAAAGATGCTGCATGGAAAAATCACTTTCTGTTCCGAGGAGGGCAAGGGAACTACTTTCATCGTAACATTGCCGCGAACCACCACCGTAGCCGAACCCGTGTCGCACGAATCATCCCTCGAACACCTTGCCGGCACATCGGATAATAACAGCCCCGAAACGGACAAAATGAAAGATCCGGACGACCGGAATACATTGCTCATTGTAGAAGACCACGAAACTCTCCGTCACTACCTCCGCCAGACCTTTGAACACCTCTATCGGGTGATTGATGTTGCCGACGGACACGAAGCTATCGCCTGTCTCGCCAATGAATATCCGGACATCATCCTCTCCGACGTCATGATGCCCGGCATACGGGGTGACGAGCTTTGCAGAATGGTCAAGGAAAATCCTGACACATCAGGTATTCCCGTCGTTCTGCTGACGGCAAAGGCTAACCACGAAGCAATAGTGGAAGGATTGAAGAAAGGCGCGGATGATTACATCCCCAAACCATTCAGTACAGAGATACTGAAATTGAAAGTACAAGGATTGATTGACAATCGAAACAGGCAACGGCAGTTTTTCATGCGGCAAGCCATCGCTCAAGTAGAGGCGGGCGACAAACGTGACGACAATGAAAGCAATGAAAACAATGAAAGTATCGACAACAAAAACGTAACGACAGCAAGCGAAACAATGGCCGAGGGCGACCGACGGTTTATCATGCAAGCTACCCGGTTTGTTCTTGAACATTTGGATGAACCCGATTTCAACATCAATCTCTTGTGCCATGAAATGGCAATGAGCCGGACACTATTCTACAGTCGCCTTAAATCACTGACGGGAAAAGGGCCGCAAGAGTTTATCCGTATCATACGGCTACAAAAAGCTGCCGAACTGCTGAAAGAAGGTAAAAGCGTAACCGATGTCGCCGCCGAAACCGGATTTGTCAACACGAAGTATTTCAGTTCATTGTTCAAGAAACAATTCGGGATGCAGCCAAGTAAATATAGTGGGAAGTAGACAAGCATTCATGTTCGGTTTTGAATTAAAATTAGCTCGTTTCCGGTACGGTAATGAACCGTTTCAGCTTATTCTAACAAGGGTATATTCTCACTGTAATGAGAAAAAGTTCTCATTGTAATGAGTATTTTTTCTCATAGGGATAAGTATACTTGAGAATGTGTACGGAAGTTTTTTTGAATTATAATTGTATGAGTTTACCTCATTCTTGTATAGCAACAACCTTCGAAAAAGAATGGGTAAGATAACGTCAGTTCGATAAAAATCAGCAGATTTGTCAGCAATCAAACCTAATATGTCAGCAATCTAACCATCGTTTCAACCGGATATTAGCATCTTTGCACCAAGCTTTACAAGTATAAAGCACATATTACGTTTAACCTTTAAAATGCTAAAACGATGAAAAAAGTAGCACTATTCCTATTTTTATCCGTTTGCTTCGCGCAACAATCCTGTTCGTCGGATTCTGTTGGAACGGAACCGGAAGAAAATCCACAAGACATTCTTTTTAAAGACGATTTCAACTTCTTCGACGAAAAAGTATGGACGAAAGAAACTCATGAACCCGGTTGGACCAACCAAGAGCTACAGGCATACGATGCCGCTCATGTATCGGTAGGAAAAGACGGGGATAAATCGGTTCTGATTCTTACCGCCGAACGCAAAGGGAATAAAATCTATTCAGGCAGGATCAATTCAAAAGGGAAAAAGAGTTTCAAGTATCGCAAGATAGAAGCAAGTATCAAGCTTCCCAAGACTAACGGCGGACTGTGGCCTGCGTTCTGGATGATGGGAGATAACGACAAAGAATGGCCGGCATGCGGGGAGATTGACATTATGGAAATGGGAGAACAGAGCGGAATGGCTGCGGGCGATTCGGAAAAACAAGTGAACACCGCCATTCACTATGGCCCCAGCGTAGCGGCTCACGAACAGCAATACTACAAAGCCAATGTTGCCAACAGCCTGCAAGACGGCAATTATCACACCTACTCTCTGGATTGGGATGAAAACAACCTGACAATATCCATCGACAACGTCAAGTTTCATACGTTCGACATTAGCTCGAATTCTTGCTTTCACGACAACTTCTACATCCTGTTCAACCTCGCCGTGGGAGGTGCGTTTACAGGGATTACCGACATTAATAAACTGACGGGCCTGAAAGACGGTCAGAAAGTGAAGATGTACATCGACTGGGTGAAAATATTATAGGAATCTTAAATATACATGCTATGAATATGGAAAAATGTAAGTATCTACTGTTTTGCGGAACACTCGCCCTTTGGATGGCAGGAGGTTTCCAGCAAGTGTATGCAGCAACGGAACCAAGTTCCCAGGCTGTTCAACAACAAAGCAACAAGGTAACCGGAAAAGTGAGCGATGCCACAGGCCCTATCATTGGGGCTTCCGTAGTGGAGAAAGGAACTGCCAACGGAACGATTACCGATCTGGATGGAAATTTCAGTTTGAATGTAAAAGCGGGAGCTACGCTCGTTGTCAGCTACGTGGGTTATAAATCCGAAGAAGTAAAAGCGGGCAGAGGTCCCTTGAGCATCACCTTGAAAGAGGATGCTAAAGCATTGGATGAGGTGGTAGTTACCGCCCTTGGCATCAAGAGAGAGCGCAAAGCGTTGGGCTACGGCATTGATGAAGTGAAAGGCGAAGCCTTGACCAAAGCGAAAGAAACGAATCTCATCAACTCCATGGCAGGACGTGTGCCGGGCTTGGTAGTCAGCCAGACCGCCGGTGGTCCTTCCGGTTCTACGCGCGTTATTCTGCGAGGCAGTACCGAAATGACCGGCAATAACCAACCTCTTTATGTAGTGGACGGTGTACCTTTGGACAACACTAATTTCGGCAGTGCCGGCACAAACGGAGGCTTCGACTTGGGCGACGGTATTTCGAGCATCAATGCCGATGACGTAGAAAATATGTCGGTATTGAAAGGCCCTGCGGCGTCCGCACTTTATGGTAGCCGTGCCAGCCACGGTGTTATCTTGATTACAACCAAGCGAGCCAACAAGGATAAAATCAGCGTGGAATATAACGGAACACTGACTTTCGATACCCAACTTGCCAAATGGGACGAAGTGCAACAGATATACGGTATGGGAAGCAACGGTACTTATAGCTATGATGCCATATCCAACACAAACAAAAGTTGGGGCCCCAAAGCGGACGGTTCAAACATGCTGAAGTATTTTGACGGCGTAGAACGCCCTTTCCTCATTGTCCCCGACAATACGTCCAACTTCTTCCGCACGGGTATCACCGCCACCAACTCCGCCATCATAGGTGTGAACAGCGGAAAAACCGGAATTCGCTTTACCTATACGGATATGCGCAATAAAGACATTGTTCCCCAAACGCACATGAGCCGTGACATTTTCAACCTGCGCGCCAATACGTCTACAGGAAAGGTAGACTTGGATTTCAGCGTCAACTATACACGGGAAGACGTGAAGAACCGTCCGGCTCTGGGCGACAGCAAGTCCAATATCGGTAAAAACCTGATGACCCTTGCCACCACCTACGACCAGGAATGGTTGCAAACCTATCAAACTGCCGACGGCGAATATTCCAACTGGAACGGCATGGATCCCTACAACGTAAATCCATACTGGGATATCTATAAGAACTTCAATAAATCCAAGAAAGACTTGTTCCGCATGAACGGCAAGGCTGTATGGAACATCGACCCACATCTGAAACTTCAAGCAACATTGGGCGCCGAACTCAACTGGTTCACGTTCGATGATTACAAAGCACCTACCACTCCCGGATTCGAAGCCGGAAGACTTCAAAACAGTGCTTTCCGCAACCGCATGTACAACTTTGAAGTGTTAGCTCTCTACAACAACCATTGGGGTGATTTCGATTTCAACGCTACGTTAGGCGGTAATGTATATAAAGTGAACAACCAGACTACCGTTACCACCGCTCAAGACATGAAGATACGCGATGTCCCTTCATTGACGAGTTTCAACGAGATCAGTGTAGTGCCCGGCAGTTACCGCAAGCAGATTAATTCGGTTTACGGAGCAGTGAACGTGGGATGGAAACACATGCTTTACCTCGATGCTACGTTGCGTGGCGACCAATCGTCCACCCTTCCCACTGGCAACAATATGTATATGTATCCTTCTTTCTCCGGCAGCTTTGTATTCTCCGAGCTGACAAAACTGGGCGATCTCCTGCCTTACGGAAAGTTACGTATGTCATGGGCGCAAGTGGGTAGCGATACCGATCCTTATCAATTGGGACTCGTCTATACGAAATCCAAATATGCTTATCCCGGATATACCGTCGGATATATCGATAACGGAACCATCCCCAACAAAGACTTGAAACCAACCAAAACAAACTCCGTGGAAATGGGATTGGAATTGAAATTCCTGAAGAACCGTATCGGACTGGATTTCACCTACTATTCTCAAATCAGTAAAAACCAGATTATGGGAATGGCAAGTTCCTGGACAACCGGTTATAACTATCGCTTGATTAATGCCGGCAAGATAGAAAACAAAGGTATTGAGATTGCCCTTAGCACACGACCGATTCAAACACGCGATTTTTCCTGGGACATTAATCTGAACTTCTCCAAGAACAGCAACAAGGTAAAAGAACTGGATGGCGAATCGGATATGTTTGAACTGGAAAAGGCGTCTTGGCTCGACGTTCAGGTGGCCGCTAAGGTAGGCGAGAACTTTGGTTCTATTGTAGGCCCGGACTTCCAACGAAACGAAAAGGGAGATATTCTGATTGACCCGCAAACCGGTCTGCCGCAATATGACAAGAGCAACCACGTATTGGGTAATGCCTCTTGGGACTGGACAGGTGGATTACTCACCAACTTTACCTACAAGAATCTCTCGCTGGTAGCAGTATTCGATGTGAAAGTAGGCGCCGACCTCTATTCTATGTCTGCCCGTGCTGCTTACGAATCGGGTAAAAGTCCGGAGACATTGGCAGGACGCGACGCCTGGTATCGCTCGGAAGAAGAAAGATTGGCAGCCGGCATTGCAAAAGGAGCCGATAACTGGAAGCCGACAGGCGGATTCGTTGCTCCGGGTGTCATCGACAACGGTGATGGAACGTATCGCCCCAACGACATCTACATCAATCCGGAAGACTACTGGATGAGCGTTTGCCGTAATGCACCTTCTATGTTTATTTACGACAACTCATACGTGAAATGCCGTGAACTGACGTTGAGTTATAATGTACCCAAATCCTGGCTGAAAAATGTAGTAAGCGGACTGACCGTTTCGTTCGTTGCCCGCAATCCGTTCATCGTATGGAAGAATATCCCGAATATCGACCCGGATTCCAACTACAACAATACCACCGGTATGGGACTTGAATACGGTTCGTTGCCTTCACGCAGAAGCTATGGTTTTAATGTAAATGTGAAATTCTAAAAAGATATATCATGAGACAATCTAAATACATCACAATCATCACGATGGCATGTGCCCTGTTTTTCGCTTCTTGCAGCGATGAATACATGGAAAACATGAATACCGACCCTTCCAAGGCCGCTACCATCGACCCGAATGCGCAGCTCACCACTGCCCAACTGCAAACGTACGGAGACCTTAGTATGATGGAAATCTACCGTAACTACCATTATGCATTCACCCAACAACTGATGGGATGTTGGAACACCACCAACTACGGCGGACGCCATACGCTAGACAATAATGAAATGAGCCGTATCTGGACATCGTTCTACACTCAATCCTTGAAGAATATCATTGATGCTCAATATCGCACAGCCGAAGATGCAGAGAAAGTGAACATCAACTCTGTGCTCCGCATTTATCGGGTTTATCTTATGTCTATCATCACCGACACTTACGGAGACGCTCCTTTCAGTGAAGCCGGCCTGGGATTCCTTGAAGGAAAGTTCAATCCGAAGTATGACAAACAGGAAGATATTTACAACGCTTTCTTTCTGGAGCTGGAAGATGCCGTCAATAAAATCGATCCGACCAAAGATAAAGTGACAGGTGACCTCATCTATGCCGGTGACGTAACTAAATGGCAACAACTGGCAAACTCGCTTCGCCTACGTTTTGCCATGCGAATCTCCAATGTCAATCCTACAAAGGCACAAACGGAATTTGAAAATGCTTTAGCTGCCAATGGGGGTGTGATAACGGACGCCTCAAGCGATGCGCTCATCAAATACATGACAATCGCATTTAGTTTCGGACAAGAAGCTTACTCTGATTATCGCGGAAATTCATTGTCACAGTTGTTGTTCGGCAACGACCCCGCTAATAATCCAAGCTACCTCTGCTCCACTTTCTTTAATCAGCTACGCCAATCCGGTGACCCTCGTACATTCAAAATTTCCCGTTGTTATTATGACGGGCTGATGAGTGCCACCAGTCCCGACAATCGTGTCGACATCACCCAGGAGATGATTGAAAAAGGGATTGATTTCAGTCCGCGCGACCCGGGTGCCTACTCGTGGGAGCCATGGCCTACAGGATACGACAGCGATATTTGTAAGGAATTAGCCGTTAACAACCCTTCTGTTACAGCAACCATGGCTCGTGAAGTGGAACCCAAACTTGCCAATAATTTCCTAAAAAGCGACAATCCGGGCGTAGTGATGACCTCTGCAGAAGTGAAGTTCCTGATGGCAGAAGCTACCGTGAAAAAATGGAATGTCGGCAGTGTGTCGGCAGAAGAACTTTACAAGCAAGGAGTGCGTGCAGCTATGGATTTCCTGACAGACAACTACGGTTGCACGGCTACTACTGATGCAGAGTTTGATGCATTCATTCAAGGTAGAGGGACGTTCGGACATACGGACAATCAGAAACTTGAAGCTATCAATACACAGGCCTGGATTCTTCACTTCACCAATCCTGCCGAATGTTGGGCAAACGTGCGTCGTTCCGGTTATCCGAAGTTGAAATCACCGGCAGAATATGGGTTCGGACAATACCTCACCGGTGGAACGGAAATTCCGGTACGTCTCTGCTATCCTGTATTGGAATCTTCCTATAATAAGAAGAGCTACAACGAAGCCATCGAGCGCATGGGAGGAACAGATAATTGGCACAGCCTTCTGTGGTGGGATACTGAAAACTAACTATTAAACAATCATCCATTATGAAAAAGATATATATTGCACTATTTGCCCTACTCGCTGTAGGCTCCACATTTACTGCATGCACCGAGGAAGAACCGTTCGCTACGGTGACGGAAAATGATGATCCGCATATCCTTGCCCCGGTATTCCCTGACAGAACAAACGGGCAATTGGCTACATTCGCCAACATCAGCCGGGATGCGAACTTATCCATCGCGCTGACCGTGACTCCGAAAGATTACACCACAGTAACCTGGTTCATTGATGGGCAGGAAGTAGAATCGGGTACCGACTCCGACAAAGAAATCAACCGTAGTCTGAAGGCCGGTACGTATAATTTGAAAATAGAAGTGGAAACCGTGAAAGGGAAGAAGACTTCCCGTGAAGGATTGGTGGTGGTCAATCCGTTGGCTGATGACCCTCAATCTAAAGAAGTAGCCTTTGAGAGAATTGTATCTCCCGGTAAGACTGCCCGTTTATATGGCAGTAATTTACAGAACGTAACAGCCATCCTCTTGGGAGGAAACACGATCACCGATCCTACTTATGTTGAATCGGAAGACGAGAACTATCTGGAATACATCGTTCCGACAGGCGTAAGCGAAGGCGATTACCGTATCGTTCTGCAAGATGCCGCCGGCAATGAATATGGAGCCGACATGGTGAAAGTGACCAATGCTTCCCTTGTCATTTCGGGGGCTAACCGGGCTACTGCCAACGTGGACTGGACCATTTCTGGTATCAATCTTGAAAACATCGCTTCTCTAACTATCGGCGGACAGACGGTGTCTCAATTCAGCAATCAATCTTCTACGGAAGTTACGCTGACTTGTCCGGATTTGTCTGATGGAAGCTATACGCTGACAGGCAAAGCCCGTAGCGGAGAGGCTGTGCAGTTCTTGAACGACAATGCTACGACTACCGAACAGACTGTGACCGTATCTACCGAAATAACGCTTTGGTCAGGACACCATTACGTTTCGTGGGATAAGCCGGACGGTGACCCCAACAAGAGTTTCGGTCTGATTCCAAAAGATGTGTTTGCCGGTATCACAGCCGGATCAACACTGAAAGTAGTCTACTCCATAGAACCAACTGCCGAATATCATCAGATGCAACTTGCCACAGGTTGGTGGACTGGCCTGGCAGATAAGATAGAATTTACGGAAAACGGTGAATACACACTGGTACTGACACAAGAGATACTGAATAAGATTCAAACTGAAGACGGATTCTTATGTACGGGTCATGGCTATTATGTAGACCTGGTAACCGTGAAATAATGTTCCTAAGTAAGTTTAAAAATCATTCATACCATAAGTATCTGTCATTCTTCGGGTTAAATCCCTCTGAATGACAGATTACATAAACGATGCTACTTAAAAACAAATCATAATGAAACTAAGAAATATTATATTAATGACCGCATCTATCGCAATGACTGCCTGTTCCAAACAGGCAGTTCCCACTGCCATTCCTGAAGACGCAAAAATAGAACAACAAGTGGAAGAGCTTCTATCAAAGATGGACCTCGATGCCAAGATTGGGCAGATGACCGAGCTTGCCATTGATGTATTAGGAGAGACGATAAATGGTGAATTTCAATTGGACGAGGCAAAACTCCACAAAGCGATTGCTGAATACAAGGTAGGTTCGTTTCTCAATGCTCCCGGCCCGGTAGCACAAAGCCCTGAAAAGTGGAACGAGATTATCGGTCAAATACAAGAACTGTCGATGGCGGAGATTGGTATTCCATGTATCTACGGCCTGGATCAGAATCATGGTACTACCTATACATTGGGCGGCACGCTCTTTCCTCAAAATATCAATATGGGTGCTGCCTTCAATCCGGATTTGACCTACGAAGCGGCACGTGTAACGGCTTATGAAACAAGGGCTAGCAATTGTCCCTGGACATACTCCCCCACCGTCGATATGGCACGTGATCCCCGTTGGCCGCGTGTATGGGAAAATTATGGAGAAGACTGTTTAGTCAATGCCATTATGGGCAGCACTGCTGTCCGAGGCTTCCAAGGAGATGATCCTAACCATATTCCCGCCGACCGAATCGCCACCTCCGTGAAACATTACATGGGATACAGCATGCCACGTACCGGTAAAGACCGCACACCGGCTTATATATCGGTTTCCGAACTACGTGAGAAATGTTTTGCACCGTTCAAGGCTTGTGTGGAAGCTGGTGCACTGACTATAATGGTCAACAGTGGTTCCATCAACGGAAAGCCTGTGCACGCCGACCGCGAACTCCTTACACAATGGCTGAAAGAAGACTTGGGATGGGACGGAATGTTAATCACCGACTGGGCGGACATCAACAATCTTTATACCCGCGAACATGTGGCGGCAAACAAAAAAGAAGCCATCGAAATGGCAATCAATGCAGGTATAGACATGGCTATGGAACCGTATGATCTCAATTATTGTACACTATTAAAAGAGTTAGTGCAAGAGAAGAAAGTGCCCATGAGCCGTATTGACGATGCCGTCCGCAGGGTGCTTAGACTTAAATTCCGTCTAGGTCTGTTCGATCATCCGAACACTTTATTGAAAGATTATCCTCTCTTCGGCAGCAAGGAGCATGCACTTATCGCACTTCATGCAGCTGAAGAATCGGAAGTATTGCTAAAAAATAAAGATAATATTCTTCCGCTTCCTCAAGGGAAAAAGCTACTGGTAACCGGTCCGAACGCTAACTCTATGCGCTGCTTGAACGGCGGTTGGAGCTATTCGTGGCAAGGACATCTGACCGACAGATTTGCCGACAAATATAACACCATTTACGAAGCAATCTGCAACAAATTCGGAGCCGATCATGTCCGTCTGGAACAGGGCGTAACCTACAAACCCGAAGGTGCTTACATGGAAGAAAATGAACCGGAGATTGAGAAAGCTGTGGCCGCCGCCCGCAACGTGGATATTATTATCGCCTGCATCGGTGAGAATTCATATTGCGAAACACCCGGTAATCTTTCCGAACTTGCCATCTCTGCCAACCAAAGCAAACTGGTAAAGGCACTTGCCGCTACAGGAAAACCGATCATCCTGATACTCAATGAGGGTCGTCCCCGCATTATCAACGAGTTGGAGCCATTGGCTGATGCAGTTATTGACATTCTATTACCCGGAAACTATGGTGGCGACGCATTGGCGAACATTCTGGCAGGAGACGTGAACCCCAGTGCCAAGATGCCTTACACATATCCGCGACACGAAGCAGCACTGACTACCTACGATTATCGGGTGAGTGAAGAAATGGACAAAATGGAAGGAGCTTACGACTACAATGCGGTAGTCTCCGTTCAATGGCCTTTCGGATACGGATTGAGCTACACCACTTTCGAATACAGCAACTTCCAAACGGACAAATCTTCGTTTACCGCAAGAGATGATTTGCACTTTTCCATAGATGTAACTAATACCGGTAAATATGCCGGAAAAGAAGTTGTGATGCTGTTCAGCAGTGATCTTGTGGCTTCGCTTACTCCCGAAAACCGCCGGTTACGAGCCTTCAAAAAGGTGGAACTGCAACCAGGTGAAACCCAAACTGTCACTCTATCCATCAAAGGCAGCGACTTGGCTTTTGTCAATTCCGACGGGCAATGGATACTGGAACAAGGGGATTTCCGTATGCAATGCGGAAATCAAGTATTGACTATTACTTATAAGTAGGCATTTATAAGTAGGTATTTATAAGTAAATGCGCATTATTAATGTATGCACTCCCGACAATAACTCTATGAGACACTGCGTTACTTTGTGGTGAACTCAAGTTATCATCTAACCGACTGAACAGCCTCAAACAGCTGTTCAACCAAATTTAAACAACCGCTCCTCTTGATCCAAACGACCGTATGTCTACAACAAAAAGACAATCGTTTGAGCCCAAAGGAGCGATTGTTTTTATCTGAAGGAAAGCGGCATTATTACAAAGGGTATTCCTCAAAAGCATACAAAATGGTAGATAAATAACGTTCACCTGTATCGGGTAATAATGCAACAATCATTTTCCCGGCATTTTCCGGTCGCTTCGCCAGTTCCGTAGCAGCATATACGGCTGCTCCTGAAGATATGCCTACCAACAAACCTTCCTGTTTAGCCAATTCACGACTCGTACGAATGGCATCGTCATTCTGCACCTGAATAATTTCATCTACGACAGAAGCCTTGTACGTCTTAGGAATAAACCCTGCACCGATTCCCTGAATCTTATGCGGACCTGGTTTACCTCCCGATAGTACCGGAGAATCAGAAGGTTCTACTGCCACAATCTTTATACTCGGATCACGCATCTTCAGCGCTTCCCCTACACCGCTAACTGTCCCGCCAGTACCTACTCCGGCCACAAAGATATCGACTTTCCCCTCGGTATCTCTCCATATTTCCAGACCGGTAGTCCGTAAATGCATGGCAGGGTTAGCAGGATTCTCAAATTGTTGTAAAATGACAGCTCCCGAAGTGACCGCCTTCAGTTCTTCAGCTTTGGCAATGGCTCCTTTCATGCCATCCGCACCAGGAGTCAATACTAATTCCGCCCCTAAAGCTTTCAGAAGATTACGCCGTTCGATACTCATGGTATCGGGCATCGTCAGAATCAGTTTATAGCCTTTAGCAGCTGAAACAAAAGCCAATCCCACACCGGTATTCCCACTGGTCGGTTCAATGATAGTTGCTCCGGGATGCAAAATTCCTTTCGTTTCTGCATCCTCAATCATAGCCAATGCTATGCGGTCCTTCACGCTTCCTGCGGGATTGAAAGATTCAATCTTTACAATCAGACGAGCTTTCAGGTCGTTACTTGTATTATAGTTACTAAGTTCCAATAACGGAGTATTACCTACCAAATCCGTCAATTTTCTTGCTATCTTTTCCATATATATCTGTTTTAAATTTCTCTTGTTTTAATATATGACAAAGATAGTGCGGATTCTGTTCAGGGTAAATACCATATATATGGTAAATTCATACCACATATATCTGACTTCTTGCCAGAACAATATATCATTTGAATCTCTTCACATAATCTGCAATCAGATAACATGCCGGACCGAGTACTTGACCATGATCGAATCCTTGCATTTCGTACAAAGTCACTTTCTTGTTACCTATACTTTTCAAGACAGCTTCCAGCAACGCATTTTCTTCATACCTTGCCGCCATCTCCAGATGCTTGTCCCCCGTAATCAACACGAGAGGAGCTGTTTCCTTACGAGCCTTATTTACCGGAGCATACTCATCAACCACCGGAATACCGTCAGGCAAACCGCGTTCCTTGCGAATAGTGAAATGTGTCACTGTCTGACCACTCACCGGAAGATAAGCAGCTACACTATCGGCATCTGCTCCGTATGCTGCCATGTACTTTTTATCCATTGCCAGAATCAATGAAAGATAACCTCCCGCAGAATGACCGGAAACAAAAATATGATCCCTACGACCACCATACTTTTCAATATTCTTGAAAACCCATGCCACAGCTTCAGCCGCATCTTCGATGTAAGCCGGATTCTTTGCTTTCGGACTCAAACGGTAATTCACCGTCACTACTGCAAACCCTTGTTCTCTCAATTCTTTTGGGACAAATTTATTTCCGCCTTCCATACCACCACCGTGAAACCAGACAATAGTTGAGAAATCCTTCTTGTTTTCAGGGTAATAAATATCCAGTTTACAACGTTCCAGACGATAGGTATCCGTTTCGGAACCAGAGACATAAGATATATCTTTGTCTGTGCGATAAGCATTTTGTGCTTGAGCAATGCAAGTACAAAACAAAAAGAGAAGAAAGCAAATCTTTTTCATAACCACATTATTCAGTGAACTAA
>DXOJ01000399.1 GCA_019412865.1 Bacteroides sp.
TTAGCCATTAATATATTGACTATTAGCAGGAAAAGGGTACTTTAAGGGACGACTACATAGCGTAATCCGGCTGCGCATCCTCTTACACCATGTGCTAAATGTAACCATCCTTGTGGAGTTTTAATGGGGTGTGGCCCTTCTCCATTTTTTACCTCCTTGATCGTATGATAAAACCGTTTATTGATGATTTTTTCCTCTTTTATTTCGGCATGACAGATGTCATCTATGAGTGCCCATCCGATACCTCCTCCATTGCCGGCGTCAATAAAACCATCTTGAGGGCGGGTATACAGGGCATACTTCCCATTCACAAATTCCGGATGAAGCACTACGTTACGTTGCTGGCTCGGAGATTTCAGATCCGGCAAGCGTTGCCATGTTTTTAGGTCTTTTGTTCGTGCAATACCTGCAACGGCTACTGCGGAAGATAAATCACCGGCTGGAGCGTTTGTATCTTTGCGTTCCGCACAAAAAATGCCATAAATCCATCCATCTTCATGTGCGGTCAGGCGCATATCGTACATATTGGTATCAGGAATGTCTGTCTCCGGCATTTCTATCGGATAATCCCAAAAACGAAATCCGTCTACGGGACTATTACTTTCTGCTACTGCAAAGAATGATTTTCGGTCTGCTCCTTCCACACGCGCCACAAGATAGTATTTATGATTGATCTTGATGGCTCCCGTATTCATTACAGCGTTGATACCAATTCTTTCTTCCATGAATGGGTTTTGTTTTTCATCAAAATCATACTTCCAGATGAGTGGTGCATGTTCTGCTGTTAATACAGGGTGGTAGTAACGTTTATATATACCGTTGCTATTGTTACATATCTCATTTTTTCGGTTGATAAGAGCTTCATAATTTTGTGTTAGCTCTTCTAATCTATTACTTTTCATATTCTATAGTTATTTTTCTCGGTTAATTATTCTATAATTAAAACCCAGTCATTTCCTTTTCCCTTTGTGGGAGAGGATACGGGAATGGTATCTGCTGTTGTATTTTGATGGAATGTGATTCTTCCATTGCGAGGATTCATCCACTTTAAAGACCGTTTGGATGCCTTCATTGAAGGCAAATAAATCGTTCTCTCTCCACCTTGTGGAAAATATACTAATAAGTAGTCTTTGTTGCCGAATGCTACGGGATAGTTTTTATTTTCTAAAGGTATATTGCCAAAGATGGTTTGTTGGTTTTTTCCTTGAGTAAAGTCAAATTTTTCCCATAATCTGCGAAAGTGAATTAAGTCCCATGCTCCTTGTTTATCCATTGATTGGTACCATGGAGTGTCGGCGTCACATTTAGGCTCACGTCCGGTATCAAACATCTGCCATATATCATTACAGCCGTATGTATATCCACAAGCTCCGCTGAACATACTTTGGTAAAGTGTATGGCGGATATCATCATCTCCAAATCTTCCATTTTCTTTTTTGAAATTGATCGGAATATTTTCATATCGGGGTTCTCCGTCCATGCATGGCTTGTGTGGTTCCTTTTTTAAATCGGGCAAAAGCAGACGTTGATAGATTGCGAAATCTTGTTGTGCGTGTCCGGATTGACACATATTAAAATCCAGCCACGAAGCATTGTGAAACCAGAACGAGGATGAGTGCTCTCCATGAGGATGATAGGTCATCAAATGGTTTTTGTCTACACTTTTAATACCGGTTGCTAATGCATTCCAAATGGCAAAGTTTTTTCCGTCTCCACTTCGATCACCTCCTATTATCCATATCAGATTGGGTGCGTTCATATAGCGTTCTCCTAACCATTTGCCGTATCTATATGCATTTTCCGGTGTAAAAATCTCCGGTCCTTTTCCCCATTGTTTGTCTACCTTATCTCCCCAGGTTGGTAGTAGAGCTATGTATAAACCTTTGGCTGCTGCCAGAGAAATAACTTTGTCTACATGAGTGAAATAGCCGGGAGCGGGCTTGTCAATATTGCCGTCAATTAACTTAGGTTCTCCGTTAGATGAAACATCCATATCATCTAATTCATCCAGGATTACCGTTTGTATGACGGTAAATCCTTTTTCTCTGCGATTCTCCAAATATAGTTCAGTCTCTTTGTCATTTAAGCGGCTGATGAGTTCCCATGCTGTATCTCCCATGTAGAGAAAAGGAGTTCCGTCACTGTATTCTAGGTAACGTCCTGAAGAATTTACCCTTAAGTTTCCTTTGGATAGATTCGTGGCGTTTCCTGTCCACCGGTCTTCTTGGGCGGAAGTTCCAGTTATACAAAACATGAATAAAATATAGCAGATGGAGAATCGTTTGAACATAATTCTATTTTTTAAAGGTACTTGTATATTTCTCAATGATAGGCATTTGCGGTCTTTCTTTCCCGTCTTTGGGGGTGATTGCCATGAAATAGGTATCCCACCACGGACCCGCAGCCCAATATGTACCATTGATTCCGTTTTCTTGCAAGTATCCCAAGAATAAGTCGAGGGTATCATTCCAACGGGGATCATTGTCAGGGATTCCATATTCTCCGATAAAACCATGGAATTTATTCTGTTTAATCCATTCTACAAATGGTTTTACCCGGTCGATTCCTTTCTCCGGATAACATTCTTCCTCTTCGTATGAATATTTGTACGTACCGGATGCATCCTTGTCAAAATATACATGAGCTTCAAAAGCAAGGTTATTAGCCGGGTCTTTTAAGAATTTGAGTGTATCACTCTGCTCGATCCAACGCTCTGCTGATGACCAGTCGTTGCCGCCTACCATAATAAGCGTATTTGTGTCGACTTCTCGTATGGCATTGATGGACGCTTGCGCCATGTCGAACCACTTGGTTTCCGGGGCCAGATCATGTGGTTCGTTCATTAGCCCGTAACCATATATGTTTTTAAAAGTGGAGAATTCTTTAGCGATAGCTTGCCAGAAAGAAGCCAGGTCTTCGATTGTTAATCCGTTGTTTCCAATGAGGGTATGTTCGTTGTTCATGAAGCGGCGACAGTAATTATGTAAGTCAAGAATAACCACCATATCGCGTTTCTCTGCTGCTCTGACCAATTCTTTCATTTTATTGAGGTCATGCTGGTTTAGCGGTCCTTTTAAGTCAAGTTGTAGCCGTTCCCATTTGAATGGTAACCGGATAAGTTTCAGCCCTTTCTTTTGCCAATATTCGAGGTCTTGATCTGTCGGGTAGGTATAGTCTTTATTATACTCACCGGGGAAAGATGAACCGAAGTCCGCGCATGCCAAGTTTACTCCGTAAGGTTCACCTGTCTCTTTTACCGGAGGTTGATTACTTTTACATCCATTTAGAGTAAGAAGGCTAAGTAGTAGAAAAGCCGAAATAAAAACTTTTTTCATAATGTTCTGTTTAATAGGGTGATTGAAGATTCCAGCCTTTTACAATAACTGGAGATTCCAAATTTATTTTTAATATTTTTGATTCCTGTGGGTTAAGCCATATATAGTTCTCCGAAACGATAAGTTGGTCCATTTTTTCTGGTACTTCTACGTGTACTCCGATAGCAGGGTGCTTTCCTGTATTTGTTAAAGTCACCATATTACCTGTGCGTTCCATTTTAATTTCTGTTTGGGGCATTGATACGATGGAGCCCGGACGTACTTCGTAATTGGTAAAGTAATAATTCCGATATATGTTTTTGTTATCTTTGATTATGTCCAGAACAAAGAATAGCATGGTCGATTTGGTTTGTTCTCTATTCAGATTTATTTCTCCTAGTTTTTTGACGACATTATCATCGCCGATACCGTTGAAAGTATGGGTGGCAACAGTATCTAGTAATGCATTGTATATAGACACTTTGACTTGATAAGGTTCTTTCTCTAATGTTTGGCAGTCATCAAGTAGATAGACAGGAAGACTGACTTCTTGACTGGCAAGGTTGCTGCGGTCAAATAGCATGACTGCTGCTAACGGGGCAAAAGACTTTTGCACAAAATAGTGAACGGGTTTTATGATACCATAATAGTCTACACATGACCATGATACACCAGGATAGTTATCGTTCATCTTATAATAAAGTGCTCCGGTAGTATGAGGCCATAATGTGCGTGCCCGTTCTAATGTATGGCGCACTCCTACTACTTGTGCTAACTGTGACCCGAGTATGAAAGAAGCCAGCGAGTCCTTCGGCATAAAATAACCGGAATATTGAGTAAGTTTCTCTATTTCTCTCATCGTTCCGAAGATAGGAGTGTGGTGCGTGAAATTACCGCTCCTTTGGGGAGGCCACACTTCTTTTTCCTCGTCCAAATATCTACGCACTGTCTCGATGTGAGGCAATGATGCTATCCCAAATTCTCCCCAAAAAGGAGCGGTCATATTCAAATTGTGATTAAGATGAGCATCGTCCCACCAGCAGTTGTAATTGTGCTGACTACCTCCCCAGGCCTCCCCGCGATGGAAGGGACGTGTTCCGTCAAGTTCAATGCTTAGTCGTCCCATCATATCAATTGCAGGTCCGAATGGTTTATCCGATTCATTTCCTGCTCCCCACATGATAAGAGAAGGGTGATTTCTTAATCGTTTGGTATTTCTTTCCACTGTTTCTTGCAGCATAGCGTACGGTTGCGTGTTATGGCTATTCCAGGCCGTTGGCCATTCTTGCATGACTAAAATACCATATTTGTCGCATAATTCGTAAAAATCATCAGTTTCGGGCATTCCCCCTCCCCAAGCTCTTAGCATTTGTATGTGCTGGCTTTGGGCTATTTGGAGTAAATGTTCATATTTATTTCTTGAGAAGTCCATTAATGCATCCATAGTGCACCAGCCTGTTCCTTTTATAAACATCGGCTTGTCATTGATGACAAATGTCCAGTTATAATAATCTTCTTTAGCACCATCAATTAATGGTCTCATCTCAATAGTCCGTATACCGAACGACGTTTTTGCATGGGCGGTCTTTCCTTTTTGTGGAATGAAGAATAGATTGAGGTCGTATAGTGCTTGTTCTCCTCTGTCATTGGGCCACCAAAGATGCGGATCTTTGATTTGAAGGTCTAAAGATAGAGTTTCCTGTTTCTTCTGACTATTTATGTTGAAATGATAATATTGTTTTACTCCTTTAAAGTTTTTAGGAGATGCTTCTGCATATAATACTCCTTTTAATGGAGATGATTCTTTATGCAAATCGAGAGTTAAGCGCATTTGACCATCGAGCGAACGAGTGGCGATGAATGGCGATTCTATTTCTACTGCGGCTTGTTCTTTTAATTGAACGCTACGCCAGATTCCTAATGATGGGATTTGTGCATAATGCCATCCATAAACGCAATTGAATACAACAGTATATTTCCAACTTTCATTTGCGTTGGGAGGCCAGTTTCCCAGAAACATTTGGGGAATGGCTTCTAGTTTTACTATGAGAGTATTTTTATTCTTTAAATATTTACCTATTGAAAAATCGGGGCCTCCGAACATACCTTCATGTGTTCCCAAAAGTTTTCCATTGAGCCATATTGTACATTTGTTAGCGATTCCGCCAAAAGATAATATACAGTGCGATGAGGGGGAGTCTAGTTCGAACTCCCGCTTCATCCACCATGTTTTGTAAGATTGTTTTTCTGCAATAGAGTCATTCTGTCCGATGTATGGATCAGGTATGATTTCATTTTCTACTAATGCGGTGTGAATACTACCAGGCACACGGGCGGGTATTTGATCTGTCCAGATGGTATGTAAACGTTCTTTTTCACTTCCTCCTTCTGCCAGTTGCCAGGTTCCGTCCAAAGAGATTTTCGCAGGAGTATCCCTGACAAGAGGAATATTTCCTGCTTCAGTCATCTGTATACCTTTTACTTCTATTGGAGATAGCTTTGCTGCAAAGCTTTCCCTGTCTATCTCATCCATTGATTTTTGTGCAATAATCATTGGAGTAGATAGCAGTAAAGTGATAATGGTGATGATTCGAGTTCTCATGGACAGTATTTATTCTGATTATTGTTGTGTACTTTTATATTTCAGGAGCGTGCTTAATTGCGGACGATCCTGTGTGTAATTATTGGTCGGTTGGACAGATAAGGGATAGTCACCCCATCGTGGACCGGCAGACCAATAAGTTCCGTTTATTCCATTTTCTTGTAGATATTTAAGTGCTGCATCAAGAATATCCAGCCAACGACCGTCAGTATCAGGTATTCCATATTCACCGACGAATCCACGTTTATTATTCTCTTTCAGCCAGTCAACAAAAGGTTTCAAACGAGCCACCCCTGTTTGAACGGTTGCACCATCTTCATCATATCCTTTATTATAGTTTCCGGAAGAATCCGAATCGAAATATATATGTGCCTGGAATATCAGGTTATTACTTGGATCTGTAAGAGTTTTCAGATTGTCACTGCATTCTTTCCATCGTCTGGCAGAACTGAATTCGTCTCCGCTAACTATGATGGTTGTTTTAGTATCTATAGTGCGGATGGCATTAATGCAAGCTTGGGCTATGTTAACCCACGGTGTCGATGCCAGCATTTCGTAGGGTTCATTCATAATGTCGTAACCCCAGATATTTTTATAGTCTTTAAACTCCTTTGCCAGTTTTTTCCATACGTCACAGAAATTGTCAACAGTGCATCGTGCATTACCAATGATTGCATATTGATTATTTTGTGAACTTTGCCCGTCGCAATATACACAATATCTTCCAAAGTTATGCATATCCAATAGTATCTGTATGTTTCTATCTTCGGCAGCTTTGACGAATTTCTTCATTTTTGCCAGTTCTGTTGCATTTAATTCTCCATTCATTGTGGGTTGTATGCGTTCCCAACGAAATGGAAAACGTACCAGATAAAGACCTTTGGCTTTAAAGTAATCCAAGTCTTTTTCTGTGGGATAACCATAGTGAGTACCATCTACCCCCGGATATACATTCCCAAATTCAGCTCCTGACAGGTTAACTCCGAAATAAGCTGTTTGTTTGGTTGGTTGAGGTTCATCACCATTTTCTTCTTCGTCTGATTTGGAACAAGATGAAAATAGAAGTGCTATAATCGTTAATAATGAAAATAAGTCTTTTAGCATAAATCGAATTGTTTTTGTTTATGAGGGAACGCTTTAGTACGAGCGTTCCCTTTTTATTTTTACTTATGAACAAACCTGAAATTACACATACTTAAATCAAAATCTTGAGCAGATTCGGGAGAAAATATGATTTTGAAAGCTGTGTTGGTACTAGGATCGATAGGATTAGGCAACAATGCTTCTGTATCGGCACTGATCCGTACAGTTTGCCATCCACCATAAGTATTAACAGGAATTCCTCCTTTGGAAGGATACCATCCATAATCTCCTAAAATGATACGCGCCTGGGCTGATATCGGAAATTTAGCTCCAGTACAGATTTCAAATCTTAAATCGTAAGATGAAGGGTCTGCGGCTACTTCTGCCGGTACAGTAATATATCCGGCCCACATAACCATCCATCCCCAAGCTTTCACGGAATTATTGAAGCGAATATATTTTCCTCCTTCTACTAATGGTTCCGGTTGTCCTTCTAATGTGCCGTCACATAAGAAATCTTTCGGGGCATCAGGGAATTGGCTGGAATGTGTAAAGGCACCGCTTCCCGGCCAATTATTGAAATCGAAAAGTTGAGATACTCCCGGATCCATGTATGTGAGCTTGTATGCTTCATCCATGTTTGCCCCTTTTATAGTAAGAGTAGATTTCGGAGCGGCATTTGCAGGAATTTCTATTGTCAGCTCTGTACGAGTAGCATCGATTACATTTACTGGTAAATTGCCTAGATTAACAATTGCTTCCTCGATTGTAATACCGTAGAGGTCAAAATTGTCACCTGTAATAACCGTCGTATCTCCCGGCTGGGTAAATTCATTCTTGAGTCCATTGATTGTTAAATCAGGGATGGAAACGACAAAAGGAATACTTAGTTCTCCGTGTTTGGTTGTAATATAAATTGTGTTTGTCACTTCTTTAGGAAGTGCACGGGGAATAGGTGCGAGAAGCATATCGTATGTCGAATATATCTCCTTACTGTCCACCTCGATATCATTGAATTTTAGGGAAGTGATATCTCCGAGGTTTGTTCCCTCGATTCGTACTACTTGTTCGAAATTTGCTCCCTCAATGGGAAATTCAGCATCTGTTGCCAAAACGACTTTGTCTACAGTCGGAGCACCTGTTGACGGTTTGTTTTCTTTGGCTTTCAGATCGTCGACTTCAACAATATCCGTACAGGATGTTAAAGTAAATATGGATGCTGCGATTATTGCAAAATATTTTATTTTCTTCATAATCTGTTTTTTTACATGGTTATAAGTGATTAATCCCAGCCAGGATTATTCTCATTAATTCCTTGGTTTGTCAGGATTTCAAGAGTCGGAATCGGGAATAGCAGATGTTTGCTGGAACGTTGTTTTACGTTGTTAGCTTCATCCATTCCGCCTAGAGCATTCATTGCCTGCAAATAAATTCCCCAACGTATTAAATCCCAACGACGATCGCCTTCCAAGGCTAATTCCATTGCACGTTCTTCAAGGATTGCAGAACGCAGGCTGGTTTTATCTGTAAAGTTTGCCAGTTCTTTGCCTGTTGCATTACTACGGGTGCGAACATCATTTAAAGCATCTACCGATTCTTTTGTCGGGCCATTTAATTCATTAGCTGCTTCTGCAAAAATTAGAACAATATCAGCATAACGTAAAAATGGGTAATTGGCATCTGTACGAGGTTGAGTCTGATCGGCTATTTGTTGTGAATATTTGGTCGTGAAAGCGAAGAACTGTTCTGATCCTCCTTCATCACATCTCCATCCGGAGGTTACTTTAGGATTATCGAACGGAGGTTCTTTGGCTTCAACCATACGTTGCCATTTCCCAAAGTTCGGATAGTATGAACCACCCCCCCAACTTGTATCAGAGTTCTGACGTATCCAACAATGCAACACTCCCTTGTCCACGCGGTAGTCTTTTTCTTCAAATAATAGATACCAGTGTTTTCTACATCCTACCGTTAAGCTATTGTCTATATTTCCTGCTGCATTGAGTCTGCCACAGTAGTGCGAGCTGAATAATGTACCGTATAATTCATCACCGGACTTAGTTTGTAAGCTGAATAAATGTTCGCTACAAGTCTTGCCGGAAGGAGACCAAACCAAATCATAGTCCTCAAGTTTGTGTATTCCATATTCTCCTCCTATTATATCTCCTGCAATTTCGTAGGCCAGTCTATAATATTCTTGAGAGGAAAAGCTTTCGTAACCGGCAACTTGATCCTTGGAGAATGTTGTCGGAACAGGTTCTGTATATACTTTGGTCATAGTGCCGTTTACATTCTGCATGACAAACGGTGCGCCGGTTTTTACTGTTATTTGTTCTCCGGTAGCCATGGACGCAGAGCCGATAGTCGCATATACTTTGGCTAACAAACCTGCCGCAGTTGCAGCACAGACTCTTCCGGGTTTAAATTCATTGTCCGAATTTTTATAAATCATATCTTTGGCGTCTTTAAGCAAAGGTATGATTGTTTCCGTGTATACTTGTGCAATTGGAATGCGCGGATTATTAGTATATTGCCCGGATTCGTTTACACTGACGGAATAAATAGGGATAGCTCCATAAGCACGTACCAGATAGAAATATGCCCATGCTTTAAGAAAATAGCATTCTCCTAATGCATTCTTTTTAAATACTTCTGATACATTTTGCATCTTGTTGATTTCAGAAACCGCTATATTTGCTCGGTTAATCAAAGAGTACATTCCGGTCCAAAGTACATCGGCTTGTCCGTCACCTCCCTGGAAGTTACCACTTCCAAATTGGCTGAACTGCCATACTGCACCGGAAATATAGTCACAGTCATAATCCAGCGGACGTGGGAAACTACCGTATCTGAACATGGCTTCGTGTAATGTGTTATATACTCCTGTTACCCACATGTCGGCACCGTTATCAGAATCCTCAACATCTTCAGGGACAATGAAGTCGAAAGGCTTTTCTTCGATCATACTTTCGCATGATGTCATTACTGCTCCGGATAATAGGAGGCTGGATGCCATCAGATATATGAATATATTTTTCTTTTTCATTATTTCTTGAGATTATAACGTTAATTTAAAACCTATTGAATATGTTCTGCTGCTTGGATATGAGAAAATATCAACTCCTCTTCTGGAAGCGTCAGAACCAAAGGCGTTTACATCCGGATCAAACCAACTATAACCTGTAATCGTGAATACGTTTGTTACTGTACCGAAAACAGACAAGTTGCTAATTCCTTTTATGACTGAACCGAAATTGTAGTTTAAGTTGATCGTTTTTAGTCTGAAGTAAGAACCATCTTCTACATAACGGTCGGAGAGTTTCATGTCACGGGTCATTGCAGTAGTGACGCGAGGCCATTTGGCGTTAGCTGCATTCTCTGGTGTCCAGCGGGAATCATAAGCATCTTGAGTGATGTTTGCAATACTGCTCATTCCGATATTTGTCAAGTTACCATTAAAAATATCATTACCATGAGTACCTTGGAAGAACAATCCCAGAGTCAGATTTTTCCATCGTAAATTGGCATTCAGCCCGTAAATAAAGTCTGGATTAGTATCACCGATGATAGCTCGGTCTTCTGACGTTATTTTTCCGTCATTGTTTTTGTCCAGGTATTTGATTTCACCGATCATTCTGCGAGCCTCATCATCAGATGCTTTGGCATATATTGGACCTGCACGGACTTCTGCTATATTATCATAGAAGCCGTCTTCTATATAGCCGAAGAGTGTTCCGATAGGTAATCCATTTCTTTGCAGAAAGACTTCTTTGGCACTATACCATAATTGGTTAGCATATTGATCGGCCGTTAAACCTCCGATTTCATTTTTATTAAAAGAGATGTTACCGTCGAAGTCTAAGGTCCAGTCTTTTTTATCTAATGCAATGATTTTACCGGTTAGCTCAAGTCCTTTGTTTTTTACATGACCGAAATTCGTCCACATGGTAGTATAACCGGTACTATTCGGTATAGATACATTTTGTAGCAGGTCATTAGTTTTTTTATAATAATAGTTAGCGGATAAACTAATCCTGTTATTCCAGAATCCCATGTCGAGTCCGACATTATATTGGTCGGTTGTTTCCCATTTGAGTTTGTCATTCAAAGGACCTTTGTAAGTTTGTCCTGCAAATCCACTGCTCAATGTTCCGTCGAGAGGGTAATTGGATGGTGCAAGTGAAGCGATGGTCTGGTAACTGCTGATCGCTTGATTACCGGTTTGACCGTAGCTGAATCGCAACTTTAAGTTACTGAATATATTTAGGTTTTTGATGAATTCTTCTTCAGATATAGTCCATGCTACTGCTCCTGAAGCGAAGTTCGCGAATTTATTTCCGGGAGCGAAACGGCTTGAACCATCACGACGGAACGATGCTGTGAAAATATAGCGATCCTTGAGTGTATAGTTGGCGCGTCCTAATAAGGAGACTAGAACTGCTTGTCCTCGATAGCTGGCTGGTGTCTCAATATTTAACGCCTGGCTCATATCGAAGTCCTGTGTGATGTCAGTCGGGAAGTTGGACGCATTCATTGTTTTGCCACCCCAGTCTGATTTTTCGTAAGTGAAACCGGCTACTACATTGAGATGATGTAGTTTGTTGAATGTCTTATCGAAAGTAACCAATGATTCTGCTGTTAAGTTCTGCCAGAAATTGTCGCTTTTACCAGCTCGTCCGTTGGAAGCTTTACCTTCTCCTGTTTCACGATTGTAGTAACTTGCACGATCGTTTACTGAATAACTGATACCTAGATTCTGACGGAATTTCAAACAATCAAGGATTGTAATTTCGGCAAATGCAGAAGTAAATACATTAATTGATTTCAGTTCATCTTTAGCTGTATTAACGTATGTACGTGGATTGGCTGATAACCATGCATAAGAATCATCTTCTGTCTTGTCCCCTACATATAATGTTGGTAAATAAAGCATAGCAGAGCGGATGATACTATAATCATAGGAATTTGACTTGGCAAACTTAGTTAACGAACGGGTAAAGTTGATATTTAGTCCCGTATTTAACCAGGGTTTCACATGGCTTCCAATGTTGGCACGAACAGCAAAACGTTCATAACCTGAATTCTTGATGATACCACTCTGGTCTGTATAGTTGCCTGAAAATGCATAGTTGCTCTTTTCATTTCCTCCTGATACACTAAGATTGTATTCCTGTGTTAATGCATCTTGTAAGATCTCGTCCATCCAGTTGGTGCCTTCTACCCATTCTTTATTGCCATATTCGTCTTCACGATAACCCGGATTGAGATAATCTTCTGGTGAAGCATAGTATTTACCGGAGTTAGGAACGATTTTATCGTTTTCGTCGCGACGGTAGTTCCATTTTCCACGATAAGGCAGGTATGAATAGGGAAGATTGTCATAAGCAGCTCCGTTGATTACACCTTCATTTACATAATTAGCATAAGTGTAAGCATCCAGCATTTTGACCATTTTGGCTATTTTGGAAAGTCCGAAGTTGGCCGAGAACTCAACTTTGGCATCTCCGGCACGACCTCTTTTAGTGGTAATTAATACGACACCATTAGCTCCGCGAGAACCGTAAATGGCTGTTGCAGAAGCATCCTTCAAAATATCGATTGATTCGATGTCATTAGGATTGATTAATGAAAGAGGATTGGTTGTTGAGTTATTGCCTTCATTTGCTTTACTACTTGGAGTGTCTCCTACTTCAAACGGAATGCCGTCGACAATGTAAAGTGGTTGTGAATTTGTAGAAAATGAGTTGGCACCACGGATGGTGATACTTACACCTGAACCGGGAGCACCGTCACTCTGGTTTACTTGTACACCGGCTAATTTGCCTTGTAAAGCTTGGGAAATACTGGTAGGATTACCAAGCATCAAGTCATCACTTTTAATAGAAGAAACAGCTCCGGATAAATCTTTTTTCCTCATTGTACCATAGCCGATAACTACTACTTCATCCAGAGATTGAGTATCATCTTTGAGTGAAACATTGATTGTTTTACGGTTTCCTACAGTGACTTCTGTTGTTTTATAACCGATAAAAGTGTACTGAAGAACAGATTTTTGGCTTTCTACTGTTATAGTATATTTACCATTTAAATCAGTGATGGTACCATTATTCTTTTTAACTCCTAACTCAACAATATTAACTCCCGGAAGAGGTTCACCTTTGCTGTCTGTTACAGTACCTTTAATCTCAATACCTGCTGCGGAGGCAGCTGTATTTATCATCCAGAACATAATCAAGAAGAGCCAGACTCCTTTTGATCCTTTTAACATCCGCACTTTTGAGCGGGGAAAAGAAAAGAGATTCTTTTTCATTTTTCTCAAATTTAAAATTAACTTTATTATAAAATTTCGTATGTTTATTGTTGATGCAAAGCTAGTAAATAAGGAAAGTAAATAATTGGCGTTATTTGCCTAAAACTGATACTATTTTATCATTCTTTATTTTTATAAATATGTGAGTTGTATTGTCGGATAAACTTACGACTTTGGCGTCCTGCTGGTTTTATTAAAGACTCATCCCATCCTCCGTTTTTGCTTGCTCGCGGGAGAATCATAGAGCAAGTTTCGTTCTTGTCTGAAATGGACCAGTTAACCCAGCTGATCTTTTTACTTTCCATCCATTCTACCCAACGGGTCCATTCCGGTATATCTAATGGCCCATCGCCAGTACACTCCATTCCTGCACATTCTGAAACAAAAATGGGAATTCCTTTTTCCCATGCCGCTTCAGCTCTATCCCGTAACTCTTGTTTATGAGTGGCGGCATAGAAATGGAGGGTATACATTATATTATTGAATCCTTTTAAAGGACTTTCTGCTACCAGGTGTAAATCTTGATCCCAGTGTGGACTGCCTACAAGAATAATATTATCAGGATCATATTTGCGTATTTCAGAGATAATATCAGTTGCATATTCTTTCACGCTTTCCCAACTGTCTTCCATGGGTTCGTTATATATTTCATAAATAATATGAGGATATTTTCCGTATTTCTGTGCCATCATCGAGAAAAATGCTTTCGCTTCTTCTTTTTGCGGATAATAAGTATGCCAGTCGATTATTACATAGAGGTCATTTTTTATCGCTGCTTTAATCACTTTATTCATGCATTTTAATGCAAATTCGGGATTTTCAATGTAATTGTCTTCAATAACTGTCCCCATTGCTGCACGTAAAACGGTGCATTTCCAATCTTTTTTCAACCATTTTACAGATTGTTTATTGTAAAATCTAGGCCATAGATTGTGCCAGCCATAACTAACCCCTCTTAAAACAATAGGGTCTCCGGTTTGATCGCATAATTGATTGCCTTTCACTTGTAGTTGTCCCCATTGTTTTACAGGATTTTTACTGTAACTGAATAATGATATCATGGAGAATAAGGTGATAAACAAAATGACTTTCTTCATTTTCATAATAAATTAGGTATAACATATAAGATGGACGTTGCAAAGTAAGCACAAAAAAAATATGTAAAAAAGTGCTTTGTTATCATATACTGATACTTTTCTTACTATTTATTTCAAACAAGAGTATATTACCTTATTATATATATACAAAAAGGGATTAAGCCGGGAAATAAATATGATAACAGATGGTTTGAAGGTCGAAATAGTATATTGATTTGATAATAAAGTGGTTGTATGCTTATATAAGTTGCCGTACTTTTATGAATTAAATTTTATAGATAGATTACTGTTTTATTTTATAGTTATCACCTTATGAAAAGAAGTATTTTTTTAGTTTGTTTGGTAGTTTTCGGGGTTGTGTCATTGTCGGCAATTGGTCCGATAGTCTCTGTATCACAGTTGGGTTGGCAAACCGATAGTATATCTTATGGTATATCACGAATGGTTGATATTGCATCTTTGCCCTTGTTAGATCGTGGGATTTCGGTCCATTATGAAGGCAGCATTGATAAAAGAGGAAAGAATGCCGACTGGGATTGGAGTCTTTATCAGGACCAACGTGGAGAGTGGGTAATATTTGATGTTGATGGTCCGGGATGCATTTATAACCTTGTACAACATCGCTATATGAGTTCAAGTGATCCGCTCTTCCGTTTTTATTTTGATGGAGAAGAAGCACCTCGTTTTAGCTTGCGTTTATCTGAATTCGGAGAAAAAGAACCTTTTATAAAACCTTTGGCTGAAAGTTATATTGGTCCGTTTGATAACGGAAGAGGACCCATACGTGTTGCACGGAGTTTTGTTCCAATGCCGTTTAACAAGGGATGCCGTGTAACTACCGATGTGAAACTGGAAGGTTATGAAAGAACCAAAGGTGAAGGAGGTTGGGGACATGTTGTATACCACACTTATGCGGACAATGGTATCAAGACCTTTACCGGGAAGGAGAATTATGATACTTTGATACAATTATGGAAGAAACAAGGAAGCAATATTTTGTGTAAAGATCAATTGGCATATCATCGTAAGTCGGAACAAAAGATCAATGCTGGCGAGTCCATTACTTTATTGGATGAAAAAGGAGAGGGAGCTATTGGTTCTTTAAAATTTTATCTTCCGGAGATTAATGAGCAGCACTTGCAGAATGTATGGATTCATATGTTTTGGGATGCTCATCAACAACCCGATATTTCTTGTCCTTTGGCGTGTTTGGGAGGTAATTCTTTGGGCTTTCACGATACCAACTATCTGCTGTCAGGATATAACACAGACGGTTGGTTTTATAATTATTTTCCAATGCCATATTGGAAGCATGCGAAGATAATAATTGAAAATCGTAGTGGTGTTCCTGTTTCTTTGGGATTTTCTGAAATAGCAGTTTCCCGGTCGGTTTATCCTACATTTAATACCGGGTATTTTCGTAATACACCATATTATACGAGAAAATATGTGGCAGGAACAGATAGTCCGATAGCTGCTATTCAAGGAAGAGGGAAGATGGTTGCTGCCCATATTACATGTCACGCCGAACGCTCACATATTATTTCTTGTGAAGGGGATGTTCGTATATATATTGATGGCAAACGGACTCCACAAGTTGAGAGCGATGGTTCTGAAAGTTATGTTTGTTATGGCTGGGGGTTTCCGACTCCGCCCGAAGTGCATCCAATGGGAGGATATGACGGTCTTTCGGATAACCCATGGTCAATGACTCGTTTTTGTATAGGCGACAGTTATCCTTTCTATTCAGAGTTGAAGTTTGGTATAGAGTCGGGAGAATATAATAATCAGTATTTGGAACATTCGGGTACTATATTTTATTATGGTCAAGATAAAAATGTACTGGTGAAGACTGATAGCTTGGATTTAAGTTCTTCGCATTCCATTAAGCAACACTCTTATAAAGCTATGGGTAATGTACGAAGAACAAAATTGGAAAGTTTCTTTGAAGGAAATGAGGATAGTATTTTATATGTAGGAGAAATTGTCCGGTTTGAAAATTTTAGTAATTTTAGAGTGAACATATCTTCTCAAAATGAAGGAGTGCGTTTGCGTAGGTTGAGCGATCAAAACGATGCTCGACAAGCAGCCCGTGTTTTTGTTGATGGCGAAGAAGTTACAGAACGTTTATGGTATGTAGCTGATAGTAACCCTTATAAACGTTGGCTGGAAGATGATTTTGAAATTCCAGTCAGGTATACTAAGGGGAAGAAATCATTAAACATTCGTATTGTACCAGTTTCTATGTTTGAAGAAGGAAATTTTACCTGGAATGAAGCTGAATATCAGGTGTTTTGTTATATTATTTAGGTATTATAAATTAATACTACCGTGTACGCCACATAACAAAGTATCATAATCGCTCCTTCGATTCTTGTAATTGTTCTCTTGGCAAAAAACAGTCCGAATAACCAAAGCAGAATACCGGAACCTACTAATGTAAACAGGTCGAAATTGGTGATTCCACTAAGATGGAGAGGAGTGATACTCGCGCTGCATCCCAGTACAAAGAATATATTGAAGAGGTTACTACCAATCACATTTCCAATGGCAATTTCCGGATTTTTCTTTAATGCGGCAACGATAGACGTAGCCAGTTCCGGAAGAGAAGTCCCTCCTGCAACCAGTGTCAGTCCGATAATCGATTCGCTGACACCCAGGTTGCGGGCGATGCCCGTGGCACCGTCAACAAACAACTGCCCTCCATAAATAAGGGCGGCCAAGCCTCCGATGATATAAAGAATGGATTGCCACCAAGGCAGTGATTTGATTTCTGTTTCCTCTTCTATGACCGGATGTTCTGCTTGTTGTTCCATTGTAACCGGCTTGGAAGCGATGGCAAAAGTGTAGCCCATGAAAATGACAAAGAAGCAAAGCAACAACAAGCCGTCTACCCTGTTCAGGATATTCTCCGGAGCTTTATCCAAAAATACATCATTGGCACAAATCAGCAAGACAATAGAAGAAAGTATGCAGAGCGGAATCTCTTTTCTAAGTGTATTGCGGGTGATGACAATCGGGGCGAATAATGCCGTGCAGCCTACAATCATCAATGTATTGAAAATGTTACTTCCCACCACGTTGCCTATGGCAATATCCGCGCTTCCTTTGAGAGCAGAAGATACACTGACCGTCAGTTCCGGGGCAGAAGTACCGAATGCAACGATGGTAAGTCCGATCACGATGGGAGGGATGCGGAAACGCTTGGCTACCGAGGCGGCACCGTCTGTTAATCCGTTAGCTCCTAGAAGAATGAGGATTAATCCCCCGATAAGTAATAATATATTCATGCTTTTTCTCTTTTAGTGGCAAAGATAATCAATTTGGAAATGGTAATGTCAAAAACAATCCGTATGTTTGCTCTGTTTTTTATGAAAAGTTAGATTAACCTTAATTATAATCAAGGGATATAAGGTATGGAAATAAATAAAATAAAACGGTCGTTACTGGTGTTGTTCCTTTCTTTTCTGGCAATCGGGGCGCAGGCACAGTTGGAACAGGCGGTTAAGAAGATATTTGCCGGAGATACAATAACGAACGGACATGTTCCTTTGAAACGGGATTCGGACTCTATCCATCTGGCGGATATGCGGAAATCGTTGGAAGAAGCCCGGCTCAATGAAGCGAATATGCGGATGGAAATGGAGCAGATGAAGCTCCAGATGGCTACTGCCGACTCCGTCAAGTATGTACAGCAGCGACAGCGTATCGACTCTCTGCGTCAGTTCACTAAGGGAATACCGGTAGTGGCGGACGGTGATACCTTATTCTACCTTTTCACCAAACGAGGCGGATATACTCCTCAGCAACGTGCCCAAATGACCGGTGCAGCGATTGAAGAGATAGGAAGACGCTTTAATCTACAACCCGATTCTGTGGCTATCGACCATTCGGACATTGTTTCCGATTTGATGTACGGCAGCAAAGTCCTGCTTTCTCTTACCGATCAGGATGCTTTGTGGGAAGGAGTTTCCCGTGATTCGCTAGCTAAGGAAAGACAGCAGAACGTCATTACCAAACTGCATGAGATGAAAGCGGAGCACGGACTTTGGCGGATGGCAAAGCGTGTGCTCTATTTTGTGTTGGTAATTGTGGGACAGTATTTCCTGTTCCGCTTGACCAACTGGTTGTTCCGTAAACTGAAAGCGCGTATCCTGCGCCTGAAAGATACGAAGATAAAACCGGTATCCATCCAGGGGTATGAATTGCTGGATGCGCAGAAACAGGCGAACCTGTTGGTATTCCTGTCCAGTATCGGGCGGTATATATTGATGGGATTACAACTACTGTTTACCGTACCGTTGATTTTCATCATCTTCCCCCAGACGGAAGGACTGGCATACCAACTGTTAGGATATATATGGAATCCGATTCGCGGTATCTTTGTGGGTATTATCGACTATGTGCCCAAATTGTTTACTATCATCGTTATCTGGTATGCCGTGAAATACTTGGTACGTCTCGTCTTGTATCTGGCACGTGAGGTGGAAGCAGGACGGCTCAAAATCAACGGCTTCTACCCGGACTGGGCGATGCCGACTTTCCATATCGCTCGTTTCCTGCTCTATGCATTTATGATTGCGATGATTTATCCTTATCTCCCGGGTTCCGATTCCGGAGTGTTCCAAGGTATTTCGGTATTTGTCGGATTGATTGTTTCGCTCGGATCAAGTACGGTTATTGCAAATATCATCGCTGGATTGGTTATCACTTATATGCGTCCGTTTAAGATGGGTGACCGGATCAAATTGAATGATACCACCGGAGATATCATCGAAAAGACTCCTCTTGTGACACGTATTCGGACTCCTAAAAATGAGGTTGTGACTGTTCCCAATTCATTTATCATGTCGTCTCATACGGTAAACTACAGTACTTCGGCACGTGAATATGGACTGATTATTCACTCGGAAGTATCTATCGGTTATGATATTCCCTGGCGACAAGTTAATCAGATACTGATTGATGCTGCGTTGAATACTCCCGGAGTGGTGGATGATCCGCGTCCGTTTGTGTTAGAGACTTCTTTGAGCGACTGGTATCCGGTCTATCAAATTAATGCTTATATCAAACAGGCAGATAAAATGGCACAGATTTATTCGGATTTGCATCAGAATATTCAGGATAAATTTAATGAAGCCGGCATTGAAATTATGTCGCCGCACTATATGGCTGTACGGGATGGAAATGAGACAACCACTCCCAAAGAATATCAGAAAAGTAACAATCCTTCCAATAAGGCGGGAGAAGAAAGTAAATCTGAATAGTTATTACTGTCGCCGCCGTTATTATTGCTGTTGTGTTGTATAATGGATATCAAAACGTCCGTTAGTCAGACGTTTGCCGTTGCCGAAGGTTGCACTGATAATATTCAATTCTGGGTCGAAATGGCTTATAAAAGCTGTTCCGTCTTCCAGTTCTTCTCCTCTGAACCGTATATCGGTGAGAGTTGCTTCTTTGTCTTCCTGGGGAGATAAAATGATGAAGTGTATGTTGATGTCAGGTTTGACGGAAACATTGACGGATAGTTTGTCCTCCTCCGGATAGTAGTGGAATGAATCATACGTCCAGACATACGAGTGCCCCCAATTCAGGTATCGTCCTCCCACATAAATCCATCCGTCCATTAGACAGCCAAAGGTGTTGGCACCTGTAGTGGTGGCAGAAGGTAAAACTGTAATGTCAATCGATTCATCTTCCGTACAGCTCCAAAAGCTGATAATGGAAAAAAGAATGAGTATATATTTCTTCATAGTGCTTTTTTGAGTGAATGTTAGAAATAATAGGATAATCCCGTAGTGAAATTTATTCGTGTGAGGTTGGTATCATTATTGCCATCGAGTTTTACAATAACCCTTTCTCCGTGATAGTGGGTTCTAATTCTAAGCAGTTCGCTATACATATATTGTACTCCTAGACTGACTCCCAGATTGGGATTCAGCTTATAGGTAAGATTGGCATTGGTCAGGAGACCAATAGTGAAGGCTTTCACTTTCCGTGTTTTGCCGAACACCTCACTGTTGTTCCGTAGAATGACTCCACCGGGACCAGTTGTTACACGGATTTGCCAATGTTTGGTGTTAGCATTACACATTCCGATTTGAGTACCAATGAAATGAACCCATAAATGGTCCTTCCCTTCCGGATGACTTCCTTTGGAAGAAAATCCGGAGTAGATTCCTCCAAAGACAAAATGTTTGAGAGGGCGGAAATTATATTGTCCATCCCAGCTTACGCCTTGTGCGAGTGTACGTTGGTAACTATGGGTACTTAACGTGAGTGTAGGAGGGTGATGGAACATAACACCGTAGCCCGCGTGAAAAGAGAACTCGTGTCGCTCAAAATCTCTCTGTGAGAAAAGTGGAGTGTGACAGGACAAGGTGAATGCGATTAGTAATAGAATGGCTTTTATGAGTGTTTGATTCATCTGGATTAGTTTAGATTGTGTTTCTTTTTTGCAAAAATAGAAAATAGTTCAGACTTTCTCACAGCGAATCAGAACTTTTTGCCCATTATTTAATGTACTGGCAAATAAGTAGGTATCTCCTCCTTCAGCCAAATGGATTCGTTTGCGGAGTTCGGCTACTGTGGCGGGGAAGTTACGGACAGTCACATTTGCTTTTTTCAGGTCTGCCAGATTCTCCTTTACTTCTTTTTTATTGAAACTGCACTGGTTGACAATACGGAATATTCTTCCGGGGAAGTTTTCAATGAAAGTATCGGAAGTATAAAGATGGCTATTGGGATGCAGTTTGCGGACAGGGTAAGCTGCTGCAATGCTACGGAAAGCACCGGCTTTCAGAAGGGAGGCATTCGGTTCGTAAAGATAGGTTTCTAAAGAATCCGTATATGTGCATTCGCTGTATTGCTCCTGTTCGCGGGTGAATACAAAGTGTTGTTCTTTTTGAGTTCCTTTTGTGAAAAGGTTCACACAATGAATGGAGATTTCTGCCGGTGATGTTTGTCCGAGTAGAATTAGTAGTTCCTTGCATTCGTTGTTGACGGACAGAATGTGAACTTCCTGTGTCTGTTTCAGTTCTTTCAGTGCCAATGAAAGATCGAGCATGGGGGAGAGTTTTATCATTACCTGGTTGGCTTTTTGAAGTAAAAGTTCTTCCAGTTCGGCTACGTTTGGTTCGCAGTCGGAGATGGCAACCGTTTTTCCGCCGTGCTCATTGCGGCGCGCAGGGTCGAGGAAAAGGCAGTCTACGGGGGACATTGCTTGCAGGTAGGTTACTCCATCTTCGTTTTTTATGTTTATATGGTTTAGATTCAGTACGGGAAAGTTATGTGCTGCTATTTCGCAGAGTTCCTCCTGACGTTCTACGTAAGTGGCGGACTTGAATCCGGTGGCAAGAAAAGAACAGTCAATGCCGAATCCGCCGGTGAGGTCGGTCAGAGAATCTCCCTGCAAAAGACGTGCTTTGTAGCGGGCGGTGATTTCTGAAGAGCATTGTTCCAGCGACAGATGTTTCGGATACCATATCTTTTCTATTTCCCACCATGAGGGAATCTTTTCGGCCGCTACCTTCCTTCCTGCAATTTGGGTGATGGCAGTCGGCATATCTATATCCGGGTACTTTTTAACTTGTAAAGCTAGCGCACGTACATCGTCCGATGAATGTTCGCGAATAAAAAGTTGGATTTCAGGAGAGATTTGCATCATGGTGTTATTGTGTTATAGGATATTACAATGAATCGTCGAGCTCTGATTATGGGGGTGTTGAGTGTCGGTTATGGTATTAACTTATACTTCTGTTTGGCTACGTCCCGGCTGCAAAAATTGAAATGCCACCATTCGCTGGGTAATGCACGGAATCCGGCCTCTTTCATCACTTTTCGTAGCAGTAACCGGTTCTGACGCTCTGTTTCACTCATTTTTCCATTATGTACCAATCCGATCTCGTCTGTGATGTGTGCTTCCATGCCTAAGTGGTCTACTTTAGTTCCCATCGGCAGGGGCTGTCCCAGAGAGTCTTGGATACTGATGTCTACTGCCAGTCCGTAGTTGTGTAACCCGCCTCCACGGTTGGGGTTGGAGACATATTTATATTTGGACGTTCCTTTCACTACGTTCCACATCTTTTTCTGTACCGACATTGGACGTGCCGCGTCGTAAATGATAAGACTATAAGACGGGTGTAGTTTCTTTAAGGCTTTTTGTGCTTCTATCAGAGCGTATGCCGCATCCGGATGTAGGTAGGCTTCCGTTAAGTTGTCGTAAAGCACTTCGCCTGTGAAATTATCAGCCTGTGTATACATCAGTTTTACAACGAGACTGCTATCCAGGTCAGCTATATTGACGAGTCCTAATGAGTCCATGTAGAGAGCCATTTCGCTTCGCTCCGGTGGTGAAACGGTGGAACATTCTTCGCGTGGTTGTATATCCTCCGTCGTTTGTTCGTATTCCATGAGGGGAGTGCTCTCCTTTTCCTTATGACTGGAAAAGAAGGAGCATCCTGTCAGCAGTAAACAGAAAATAGCTAAACTATATTTTAGAATAATCATTCAACCTTTTGTATTTAGTGTGCCAAAGATACTTCTTTTTGGCTTTAGCTCCAATAAGCTACCTCTCTTACCGTTGGATATTAGCTGCTGCTTTCTTCAGATTGGCCACTCCTTTCCATGCGTCAAGCAGGTGCAAAACATGTTCGTCTTCGGCTTTGCTATGGTTGATGGATAACAGCTCCGCATATATTTCCAGTAATTTCTTTAAGTCTTTGACAGGCTTTTCTGGAAGTCCGGCCAACATTGCCACGATTAGTTTCTCCAATTCCCGGTTATGCAGCGGACTGACGTTTATCATTTGTTGCTGTATCAGGTGAGTGAGTCTTTTCAGCGGTCCCCAGCCGGTATGTTGATGCGAGCCTAAGATGCTGCCTATGCGTCCACTGTCTATGCAGCCTTGACCTACACGCTCTATCCAGATTTCGGCAGCATAGGAACGGGAAGTTTTATCGGCTACCAGCATGCAAGTGGCTTCCAGCAGATAAGACACTTCGTGCCATGTATGCCTTAACTGATGAAGCGCTTCAATAGCAGCTTGGGTGATACCTGCTTCCCTTACCTCATTTAACGTCGGGGCGTATATGGCACTGCGGATGCACCATACCAATAGTGGCTCCGGTATATTGGGAGTTAACCATGCCAAACGTGGTAAGTCGTTCTGTATGTCGTCAAAACGTTCTATCTGTGGGTACATTTCAACCAGTAACGGATGCGGATCGTATGAATAGTAACTGACTCTTTCATTATATTTGTCTTTATTGATGATATGAGAGTTCTCGCTTTCCGGAATATCGAAAGTAAGATTTGAACAAAGCCATTCTACTGTTTTCTTGTTATAATCCGTGTACGAGTCAGTATACTGATAGGTTCTCCATTTAAAGTTTCCAGTCAGAAATTCACGTGGACTTTTATTATAGGAGAAATCTTTAAATTCAGCATAGATTGTTTCCGGTGATTTCATTAATCCTGCCATCATCCACCAGGAAGGATGATTGAAAGGTGCTTGGGGGAGTACGTCTTTTTCTCCCAGCAAAAAAGTGAGCAGGTGCCGGTATTCTCCTTTCAAACTTCGGAGGAGCAGAGGAAGCTCTTGCGACGAACTTTCCAGTGCCACTCGTGAAAGTGCTGTTTGCATATCCATATCGTCCGGTTCGGCATTTGCCTGCTGATATTGTTTTAACCTTTCTATCAGGGTTTCCGGAGCGATAAACATCGGTGTATGAGTGGGAGTGGACAATAGGGGCAAAGGTTTTTCCTTGCTTTCCAGAAGGTCTAATGTCCGGCATAACAGTTGCTTATGAACGGGGAACTTTATTTTTTTGTTCGTTTTTTCACGAATGGTGAGTTTTTGCAGATTACGATACCCCCATTTGCCTTTTTGAAGTTCGTCTTTTTGTACCATTTTCTGATGTAAGTCGCTTAGCTCTTGGGCTTCTTCAGGGAAACGTTTAATCAGCAGTTTGGCATAGTCAAGGAGGAAGGTGGCCATTAACTGGTCTAATATACCATTTCGGGAACTTCCTCCGCTCATCAGCAATTTGTAGGCACGTTGGAGAATAGGGGTCCATTGAGAGATTTGTTTTGCTTCCTGTTGCCGGTCCCATTTCACTAAGGCTCCGAGTAACAGGTCGAAGTGATAGATCTCGTTCACGTCGAGCACTTGGCTGGCTAGAAATATCAGGTCTTCAGTGGAAGTGATTTCCTGTATCCGGTTGTCTTCACGGATGATAGGGAGTATTGGCTCATACGTGAAAGAGGCGGAATCTTCCGGCTCGTTATTCTCCAAATACGCTTTCAGCTCCTTTTTAGTATTAGCCAACATGGTTTCCGTATATATGGAAAGTATCTCTTTTAATGTAGTAGATGCCGTCTCTCCATACGTCTGAATAAGTTTGACTATCTTACTTTGGGTGGATTCTTCCCGGCTCATCAGTCCTTGTGCGGCTGCACAACAGATAGTGTCGCGATGTTCTTTTCTTTCTTTTGCCAGCTTATGGAGTACTGCCAGTGTGTTTTGGTAAATCGCTTTCACGTCCGAAGCAAAAAGCACGGAAGTCTGACTTAGAAACTCTTCAACCTGGAATTGTGGGTGAGTGCATAAGTTCTTCAGCAGTCCGAGTATGATATTTACCGGACGGCTGTGAGGGGCGGACAGAACGGCAAATATTTCCGGTTGTAGTGTCAGTTGTTCTTCTGTGCTGGGGTTAAGTGCGGTAAACATGCCTGCAAACCAACTGCTTAGGTTTTTGTTCAGATTCCGGTTGACGGCAAGCAGAGATTCTTTTAATACACGCATACGATCTAGTTGACCGTGTTCTACGAAGTATCTGAAAGAGAAATAAGGCTGTCCGCCTGTACGATTATCCGTCCAGTTTTGTCCGCAATCGTATTGGAACAGATACCAGATATGTTCTTTGAGTGTGATTGCCCGCTTTTGCAGGAAATCGGTATTGTTCATGTAGTTCACCAGATAACCGGCGATGGTTTGTGGAGAGGGTGTTAGGGTGAGTACTCCCTGTTCTATCCAATCCATCAGAGTTTCGTAATTCATTCCATAGAAACCGCCAAATTTCCTGCTTTCACCCTCTTTGAAGAAACTGTCGAGCCAGGAAGGAATATACCACGGAATCAATTCGTTCAGCTGTTCTGTATAGATTCCCCATTCGTGTTTGCGGAATTCTTTTAGCGAATAGATGACGAGGGCGGTAAGATTGATGATACGATGCTGTTCGGGAGTTCCGCGTGTACCGTATGTGTTCTCGTTAAGTTGCACGAATTTATTGTAGTGTTCTTCCAATTTGTTAAGGCAGGGAACAAGCGTTTTTCGTTCTTCCTGCGTTAATCCTTGCAGAAAAGGGATGATGGCATCGCCTTGTCCTTTTTCTACTATCTCGTTGAGGCGTTCTTCTATGGTCATAATCATGAATTTGTTATAGGTTGTTGAGTGAAGTCGTCACTTTTTTCAGGTTGCTGTTTGTGCCCCATTCTTGTAGGCGTTGCAGGATTTGTTCGTCTGTAACCTTGCTGTGGTTGATGGTCAATAGCTCCAGATAAAGTTCGAGCAGTTGTTTGAGTCCGGTAACGGGTTTGTCTGGCAATCCGCCTATAAATTCTGTGAGCAGTGCTTCCAGTTGCTGGTTGTGGAAAGTACTTCGTTTGTACATGCTTTCGTACACTTGTGTGGTGAAGCGTTTTAGCGGAGCAAGTTCCATCTGGATGAGGCGGGCCAGGATTTCTCCTACCCGGTGATTGTTTATTCTTCCTGTGGATATTCCTTCTACCCATAATTCGGCTGCATAGGAACGGACTGTTTTGTCTACAAAAAGCAGCGAACCACTTAGTAGGAGCAAACTCATCTCTTTGAGCGGGCAGTGGAAAGACAACAGCATGCGCAAGGCACAGGCGAGGGTGCGTTTGCTGTCTTCCTGCGGAGTGCCGAAAGTCATGTAGCAAGTGATAATTTGGGCTATCAATGGTTCCGGGCGGTTGGGGAAACAGCATAGCAGAGGTTCCATGTAACGGGAATCATCCATGTTATATTTACTGTTGATAATCAGATGTTCCTGCCATAACTGGTGGCTGTTGCATTCAGTATATGTATGCCATTTGTAGAACTCGAGTTGGAGCAGACGCCTGTCTGTTTCGTATGATTTCTCTTTGGGTTTTACTTCTTTCCACTCGTAGTCTCCTGTCAGATAGTTGTGTGGTAATGTGTTACAGGCGAAAGATTTGAATGCTTCGAATTCCGTCTCCGGTGCTTTTACCAGTCCGGCGGCCACCCAGGCAGTCGGATGATTGTAGGGCGGTTCGGGTAGCGTGTTTTCATCCAACAGGAACAGAGAGAGATGCAGGTATTCATCTTGCAACAGTTGCCGGGCGGTGGCGATGGCTTCTTCTTTGTCTTCCATGGCACATCGGGCAATAGCTAGCTGGAAATCCCATGGACAGGGTTTCGTTTCTGCTTTCTGATATACGGCAAGCCGGCGTACCAGTTCGGTAGCCTGTACGTATGCCGGGGTATGGGTGGGAGTAGAAAGTAGGGGGAAGGCATTGCCTCCTTTTATTTTACGGATCACATTTAGCCATAAATGTTTGATGGGTGTGAAACAGGTTGCGTTGCTGTAGCCGGGTTTCCAGTCGGCAAGTCGTTTGAAAGAGCGCTCGTCATAAGCTCCTCTGTTTTCATCTATTCCTTTCAGCCTTTCTTCCAGTCGGGTGAACCTATTTCTCAAAAATCCTGTGTTGGAGGTATCTTTCTGTGCCCATAAGCGTTGATATTCCAGTAGGAAGGTAGCGAGAAGATCTTCGTATGGCTCCCAGCTATTGGCAACGATAGTGGCAGCCCGTTGGAAAACAGGTTCCATCCGGTTGAGATCTTCTTTGTCCAATTGGGGATGGAAAGCAATGATGGCGGCGATGGTTGTTTCTATCTCCCAACTTTCCTCCATGTCGAACAAACGACTAAGCTGGAACAGGAAATCTTCTTTGTTGGCGGGGAAGGGAATAGGGTTGTCTTCCCTGCAGATGTGTACCGTTTCTCCCACACTTGCATCGGGCTCATGGGGTTCTTCTGTAGGCTGCGGTTTGAAAGAAGAGAGTATCGTATGCACGCTTTGAAACATCTCCGGTTGATAAGATTGCAGTGTTTCCTGGAGATTGGATGAAGAGGCGTCTCCATATTTTGATATAAAATTAGCGGCTTTCTTTTGAAGGCTTTCGTCTTTCTTCAAGAAGAGTTGGCAGAGAGTGATGCAGCAGGGCTCTTTCATCTCGGGATGTTGTGCGACGATCTTTTCAAAGAGGGCGTAAATGGTAAGCAGCGAGTTTTTGGGGCTGGAGAAGAAAAGGGTGGTTGCACGTTCGATGAATTCCTGATAACGGAATCCTTCTTCGGATGCAATATTTTTCAACTGTTGCAACATCACGTTCACCGGTTTGGTATAGGAAGAGGTGAATATTTGCATCATCTCTTCTTGCAAGGATAGCAGTTCTCCGGTAGTTGGTTGCAGAGTTTCGAAGAATCCGGCAAACCATCCTGCCATATCTTTTTTGAAACTCCGGTGGAAGGTGGCGAGTGTGGCTTTTAATAGGCGTTCTCTATCCAGATGGCCGTCCAGCGAAAAGCGGTAGAGAGCGGCACTGATACTTTCATCCCGTGCGGTAACTCCTTTTTTATAAGCCTCTTTGGCGCAATCATCTTGATAGCCGATGGACGATTCGTATTCGAAAATCGTCCAGATATGTTCTTTCAGGGTGATGTCCCGCTTGAGTAATAACTCACTGTTGAAAGTATCGTTTCCTTTGGGTTCCTTATTTCTGATGCGGGTAATCCAGGGGAGTACATGTGCAATGCGGCTTGGAGCAATTTCTTTGAGGTATCCCATATCCATGAGCTGCATCAGCTGTTCGTAATTGAGATCGAAATTAAACCAAGTTTTGTCATCATTGATAAAATCCATCAGCTAGGTGGGGCAGTAAAGTGGGAGTAGTTTGCAAAGCATATCAAACTTTACATGATATGCCATATCCATCTCTCGTTTGTTGGCGCAGACAAACTGAACAGCGGATAGAAAATGTGCCCGTGCCGCACTGCAGGTTGTCTCACTACTGAAACCGGCAAACTTACTTTTTATCCATTGTAAATCCCGGATAACCGGCAGCAGCTTCCGCCTTTCTTTCATTGGTAACTCCAGTAATCTCTTGACAAAAGGGATTAATATCTTCTCTTCATTCTCCGGAGTATCCACATAAGCCTTGGATAATTTCTCCAGTTCTTTTTTTAGTTCTTCCATTGTACTAGTTTCTTTACTGCTAGAATATGTTTGCAAGCCCCCCGTTCTCCCTGATTGCTGCTGAACCAGGTGCAAGTGCAACGCTCCTTCTCACTCTCTCTGTCGAGAATGACCGTATGCCTGACACCTCCACTTCCTGCCACGCGTGCTTCTGTCCGTTTCTCGTCATTCGATATGATTTCTACTTTTTCTTCTTCCAATAGTTTTTCTGCAGCTATCATTCGAGGATTGAGACTTAAAATACGTTCGGTTTTGAAAGGCAGGCGACGGTAGAAGAAGCTGTTTTCATCCAAATCGAATCCCAATAACCCCATGGCTGCCAGCCGTGCCGCGAGAGAATCTACCTTATCCAGGTCAATATGTTCCTCTATGGCAAAAAGAGTGGGGTTGAACTGTTGGTTGGCATAACTGTATTTGTCCATTGCCTCTATCCATCTTTCGGGGACATCTTCGAGCAGAGATTCCAGTGCGGCGCCTTCTCCGGAAAATCCTCTCCAACATTCGCGGGAAAGAGAAAGGCTGAAGCGTACCGGACCGAAATAAAGTTGCCAAATGGTAGATTGCATGGTGGGATGCGCAAAGACTTTCAGCTCATCGGCAAATGGAAGCAAGGGCTCGAGCAGACGTAAGCGATGAAGTCCTCCAATGCAGACGGCATTCATGCTTTTCACCGGTGAAAAGGCGGGTTTTTGACCGCGCATCACTAAATAATAGTCGCATTTCACACTACTTTTCGGAAGAGTCTGGAAGAGTTGCAAGGTTTGTATGCGATTGAAGGAGTAGAGCTGTTCCGCAACGGATTGATAAATCTGTACTGTAGTCAGCCCTTTTATCCATTTCACGGGAAGAGGTACTTTTCGTTCTATCACTTTCTCACCTTTATGATAAAGTCCCACCTCTTTGGGACCGACCGACATTACCATATTCTCCTGTCTGCCTATTCCTCCTAAGGCAGAAATCATTCCGGGATTAAAATCTACGTTTGTTGTCCCGTTTTCCAGAAATTCTCCGTCGTGTCCGTCAGGAAGCACGTCGACTCTGGCATATACACCTGCACAATTAGAGAATCCTTCAAAACGCAGGCGGTCATTTCCTGCGGTTACAATCGGATCTTTCAGCATGGAAAGCTGTGACGGTGTCAGATTAAAACTGGACTGCACAACATTGGATAATGCGATGAGGCAGCGTGCTGTCATGTAGGGTTGTGTCAACTTTCCCCAAAAGAAACAGGGAGCTTCTTTCTTTTCTATTTCGCTGTATTTGGCAAGAAACAGTTCGTCCTGATCGGCTGACCGTTGCAGTGCGGAAGGAGCTGCATATTGGTAAGAGATGGTATTAGTCATAGATAGTAAATCTGAATTTGGTTGTATATTCTCCAAATATAGAAATTAATACTTAGTGAAAAAAAGAAGTAGGAGAATTTACATCGCTTTGGAATAC
>DXOJ01000004.1 GCA_019412865.1 Bacteroides sp.
ATTGTATATGTATGATTCAGCCAAGCGCCAAAATAACGTAGATTCCGGAACAGTAGTTGTACGAAGCACTTTTGCAGTCCCGTCTTCCGAGGTCGGATTGATATTGGCAAATATATTCCACCCTTTATTAAAAGAACAATTATTATAATAATACGATTTGTCACTGCCTGTCAACGTAAAAGGACGGTCGGCATACTGATACCCCACCAGTGTAGCTTTTCCGGCAGAAGACTCTTTACCGGACCAGTTAGAAATAGCAATCCGTCCCACTCTCTTATCGCCATTAAAAACAAAGAAATCCCCTAGGGTCGCCACAAGAGCATCCGCATCATCCGAGGTCCCGGTCCAGTAACCGCCCATGCCATTACGCCGGTCTACCGCCTGAAGCTTTTCCGAAGGAAAACTCGTGGGAAGTATCATCACAATCTGTCCGTCCTTATAAGGAAATTCAAGAGTCTCAATCACTTGCCAATCCGCCCCCGTCACTTTCACCTCAACCCGGTCGAATGTAAAATCCGCAGGTATATTCTGTATATCTTTCACTATGATCGTGCTATAATCCGGAACATCCGGAGCAGGAGGCTGTTCTTCATTTTCATCATCACTACAACCAGCCATCAGAAGGCCGCATATTAATAACAGAGAGAGAGATAAAAAACACCTCAGATCGGTCATAACAGTTGCTTTATTATACATAACTTCCGATTTTTGCGTCAAAGATATTACATTTATAATCAGCAGAATAATTTCCAGCCATAAAAATAAAAAAATGACCGGGCATATATTCATACACCCAGTCATTCTCCTCTTAATAATTCTCTCTCTTGGTTTTATCCTTCGTACGGTTCAAAGTCTTCTTTTCCGACTCCACATAATGGACAAGTCCAATCATCAGGAATATCTTCAAATGCTGTTCCTGGCTCAATTCCGCTTTCCGGATCTCCTTGTTCGGGGTCGTAAATATATTCACAGACCGTGCAAATGTACTTTTTCATAACGTTCGTATTTTTAATTGGTTTTCTAAATAATATAACACAAACAGCAAGATATTTGTTCAACACTATTTCCAAACTAAAGAAAAAAACTATCTTTGTATCCATATTATCAAGCTAAAACAACAATATCATACTATGCTTATAGCACTATTGTCTACCTTAATAGTTTTATGCGCAGTCCTACTAATCAGTTTTTTATGGGAGCGTAGAAAATGCCTGCGGATGCAACAACGATTGTTCCGTGAATCCAGAAAGTTGGAACGCACCAGCCATATCGCCGGTGCCATCTTAAAGAATGTACACGCCTTTATCCTATTAATAGATAATGACTTTAAAGTTCTGAAAACCAACTATTACCAAAAAACCGGAACCAAAAAAGGAACAGAAGAAAAAAGAGTGGGCGACCTGTTGCAATGTCGCAATGCATTAGCAGCCGAGGGAGGTTGCGGCACACATAGCTTCTGCGGTTCTTGTCCGATACGTACCGCCATACGCCAAGCTTTCGAACAGAGACGAAACTTCACGGATCTGGAAGCCACTTTATCCGTAGTTACGTCTGATAATACTACCGTAGAATGTGATGCTGTCATATCCGGTTCTTACTTCCTCCTTAACGAAGAAGAGAATATGGTAATCACCGTACACGATGTTACCCGGCGGAAACAAGCTGAAAAGGAACTGCTACTAGCCAAGGAAAAAGCAGAAAAAGCTGATATTTCAAAATCTGCCTTCTTAACCAACATGAGCCATGAAATCCGTACCCCTCTCAATGCTATTACCGGATTTGCAGAGGTATTAGGCAGTGCAACTACAGAAGAGGAGAAAGCTCAATATCAGGAAATCATAAAAATGAATGCCGACCTCCTGATGCAACTGGTCAACGACATACTCGATATGTCAAAAATCGAAGCCGGAACATTGGAATTTGTGCAGGCAACAGTCGACGTCAATCTGTTACTCTCAGATTTACAACAACTTTTTCAAATGAGAGTTGATGACGTCGGAGGAAAGATACAAATTATAGCAGAGCCGTCTCGCTCTTCCTGCATGATTCAAACAGACCGGAACCGGGTGGCACAAGTGCTTTCCAACTTTGCCGGCAACGCCATTAAGTTCACCCATGAAGGTAGTATCCGCCTCGGCTATGAAGCCAGAGACACCGAACTTTACTTTTATGTCAAGGATACCGGAGCCGGAATTCCGGCAGAGAAATTACCGGATGTATTCGAGCGCTTCGTGAAACTGAACAAAGATAAGAAGGGAGCGGGACTGGGACTTTCCATTTCTCAAACCATTGTCGCCAAACTTGGCGGGCAAATCGGGGCGGATTCCGTAGAGGGCAAAGGCTCCACATTCTGGTTTACAATCCCTTATCGGTCATGCGGTAAACCACGCTAACATATTCGACTTCATAAAAAGTTTTAATTAAACATTTTATCACAATTATAT
>DXOJ01000040.1 GCA_019412865.1 Bacteroides sp.
GTGTTGGCACTGTCGTTGCACACAAAGTGGCACAAAATGCCGATGTATTTACAGATATCATGATTGCCAGTCGTACGAAAGAGAAATGCGATAAAATCGTCGAGGCAATAGGTAACCCCAATATAAAAACAGCTAAAGTTGATGCAGACAATGTAGATGAGCTGGTAGCCTTATTCAACGATTTCAAACCGGAAATGGTGATTAATGTGGCTCTCCCTTATCAGGATCTGACTATTATGGAAGCTTGTCTGAAAGCTGGAGTGAACTATCTGGACACCGCTAACTACGAGCCGAAGGATGAAGCTCACTTTGAATACAGTTGGCAATGGGCTTATCACGATCGCTTCAAAGAAGCAGGTCTGACAGCTATTCTCGGTTGCGGATTCGACCCGGGAGTAAGTGGCATCTATACCGCTTATGCAGCTAAACATTATTTTGATGAGATTCAATATCTGGACATTGTAGACTGTAATGCGGGTAACCACCATAAAGCATTTGCAACGAACTTCAATCCGGAAATCAACATCCGCGAAATTACGCAGAACGGACGCTATTATGAAAATGGCAAATGGGTAACTACCGGTCCGCTGGAAATTCATAAAGACCTGACATATCCGAACATCGGTCCCCGTGATTCTTATCTTCTTTATCACGAAGAACTAGAGTCATTGGTGAAACATTACCCGACAATCAAACGTGCACGTTTCTGGATGACTTTCGGACAAGAGTATTTAACTCACTTACGCGTTATCCAAAACATCGGTATGGCACGAATCGACGAAGTTGATTACAACGGAGTGAAGATTGTGCCGCTGCAATTCTTGAAAGCTGTATTGCCTAACCCGCAGGATTTAGGAGAAAACTACGAAGGAGAAACCTCTATCGGTTGTCGTATCCGCGGTTTGAAAGATGGCAAGGAACGTACTTATTATGTATACAACAATTGCAGCCATCAGGAAGCTTACCGGGAAACAGGTATGCAAGGAGTGAGCTACACCACCGGAGTTCCGGCAATGATCGGAGCCATGATGTTCTTCAAAGGTGAGTGGAAGCGTCCGGGTGTAAACAACGTAGAAGAGTTCAATCCGGATCCGTTTATGGAACAACTCAACAAGCAAGGTCTTCCCTGGCATGAAGAGTTCGACAAAAATCTGGAATTATAAGAGTAGACTTGTTCATTAAAAAGATAGTTATGATAAACGTAGGAGATAAAGCACCGGAAATCTTAGGCATCAATGAAAAAGGCGAAGAAATCCGTTTAAGTGCTTATAAAGGAAAAAAGATTGTGTTGTACTTCTACCCGAAGGACAGTACATCAGGTTGCACCGCACAAGCGTGTAATCTGCGCGACAACTATTCCGAACTACGTAAAGCCGGCTATGAAGTAATCGGTGTCAGCGTAGACAATGAAAAGTCGCACCAGAAATTCATCGAAAAGAACAATCTTCCTTTTACCCTGATTGCCGACACTGACAAAAGGTTAGTGGAAGAGTTTGGAGTATGGGGAGAAAAGAAACTGTACGGACGTGCTTACATGGGTACTTTCCGCACTACTTTCCTGATTAATGAAGAAGGAATCGTAGAACGGATTATCACTCCCAAAGAAGTGAAGACCAAGGAACATGCCTCACAGA
>DXOJ01000400.1 GCA_019412865.1 Bacteroides sp.
TAATTTGTGCCGTCGCTTCCGGATTTTTATAATATCCCAGCATCATATTCATTCCTCTGCATACGATTTCTCCGGCGTGTGTTTTCGGGTCCGGTGAGTCTATGCGGACTTCCATCCGGCTGGTTGCCTTTCCGCAGGAAGCAAGTTTCAGTGTTTCCCAACGGCTGGAACAAATAATCGGACCGCATTCCGTCATACCGTAAGCGATGGTGTAGGGGAACCCTATCTTTTTAAGGAAATCCTCTACTTCCGCATTGAAAGGAGCACCTCCGATAATAATCTCGTCAAAGTTTCCACCGAAGATTTCCATGGCAGCCTGTCGTGCCAATGATTTGATTTTATCATTCACAATAGGCACTTTCAGTAATAACTTGCCGATTTTGCTGTCTACTTTAGGAAGAATGTCTTTCTTGATAATCTTTTCCACAATCAACGGTACACAAGAAATCACTCTGGGTTTGATTTCGGAGAAAGATTGGGAAATGATTTTCGGAGACGGCATACGCGTCAGGAAATAGATGTGTGCACCTGCAGAGAATCCGTAAAGGAAATCATATACCATACCGAACACGTGTCCCATAGGCAACATGGAAACGATATGGTCTCCCGGTTTAACGGGAAGCATTTCGAAGCAATAAGCCACGTTCGACCAAAGACTGCGATAGGGGAGCATCACTCCTTTAGAGTAACCTGTGGTACCGGAAGTATAGTTGATGATAGCCAGTTCTTCCGGACGATCTTTCCGGTAACAAATATGTTCCGGGCGAAAGTTCTTGGGATACTGTTGGCCGTAAATAGCGTTTCGGTGTTCAAAAGCGTAAGTGAGTTTTTCGTTCCGGGACACTAATGCCGAGAAATCTGTCAGTGAAGCGATGCCCTCTAACAAAGGCATGGCATCTTCATTCAGATTCTCCCATGCCTGATCGCCGACGAAAAGTAATTTGGCTTCGGAATGGTTGACGATATTATGAATATTATCTGCCTTGAATTCATGCAAAATGGGAACAATAACAGCTCCGTAAGTGATGGTCGCCAAGAAAGTAACCGCCCAATGAGCACTGTTACGTCCGCAAACGGCTATTTTATCTCCCGGCTAGATGCCGGCACTTTCCAAGACGATGTGAAATTTAGCGATTTTACGCGCTACATCCTTATATTGGAGGGTAATTCCTTTATAGTCAGTTAAGGCATCTTTGTCCCAGTTTTTGATGATGCTTTGCTCAATATAATCAATGAACTGATGTTCTTGTTCCATTCGATTTTTGCACATTTAGTTTAAAACTGCGCAAAATTAATACTTCGTAGATGTAAACCGAATTTTAAATTCAAGTTTTACGGTTAATTAACGGAGGGGAATGAACAATTTTACCAGCCGGATAAAGGTCTTTCGTGTTTCTTCCTTAAAACTAGTTCATTGGCCTGTATAAAACGTTTCGTCTCCATGCATGAAGATGAAACGAATGTCTTGCAAAGGCAAGAGGTTTCATGCGTGGAGACGAATCAATTATGGTGTACTGAATAACTCTTTTCTGATGTTATTCTGAATCAGCATCTTCTTCTTTGGACTTCTCGGAAATAAGTAACAGTTTATCTCCTTCATGCAGTTTCAGCGTTCCGTTGGGAATCAGGAACTCATCTCCACGCTTCACAATCATTACCAGCGTGCCTTTCGGAAGATTCATATCTTTCAATGTATCTGCTTCTTCCAGCATACTTTTAGTGATAGTCATATCACTAAGGTCAGAGTCAATTTTTTCCGGAAGTTCCACTCCGAAGTCGTTACCGGTTTTTTCCAGCGGTTTGGAAAGATTCAAAATCCGGGCGACGAAAGAAATGGTTGTTCCCTGTACGACCAATGAGACAATGGTAATAAAGAATACAATGTTGAAAATGAGGTTCGAACCTTCTACGCCCGCCACTACCGGATAGGTAGCAAAGATAATAGGAACTGCACCGCGTAATCCTACCCAAGACACGAAAATACGTGATTTCATCGTGATTTTCCGGAATGGAAGCAGACAGAGGAACACGCTTAACGGGCGGCCGATAATAATCATGAAGACACCAATCAACAATGCCACGGAAGCTACTTCCAGCATTTCGTGCGGGTTGACAAGCAATCCCAGGCAAAGGAACATGATGATTTGGAACAACCAGGTCAGTCCGTCCATAAAGGTGTAGATGTCTTTACGATGCATGATTTTATTGTTTCCTACCATGATACCCGCAATATATACGGCAAGGTAACCGTTACCTTTCAGTAAGTCGGTGATGGAGAACGTGAAAAATACAAACGCAAGTAATAAGATGGGATACAAGGCCTGATTATCAATATTGAGCTTATTCAACATTCGGATGGCAAGTTTTCCCAGTACATATCCGGCAGCTGCACCGACGATAAACTGGACGATGAAAGATCCCACAATGGCTCCGGCTCCCATACCTGCCGACTGAATGAACTGTATCAAGACAATGGTCAGCATATAGGCCATCGGGTCATTACTTCCGCTCTCCAGTTCCAGCATGGGACGAAGGTTGTGTTTCAAGTTCATCTTCTGTGAGCGGAGGATAGCGAATACTGAAGCCGAGTCGGTAGACGACATGGTAGAAGCCAAAAGCAGGGAAGTAGTGATAGGTAAATAGATATTAGACCAGCTCATACCTGATATCCACCAGATAAAGAGTCCGGTGAAAAGGGCTGTGAGTAGTACTCCGACAGTGGAAAGCACGATACCGGGACCTAGAATAGGTTTGATTTCTCTGAATTTCGTATCCATACCTCCCGAGAAAAGGATAATACTAAGGGCCACCATACTGATAAATTGGGCGTCTTTCGCGTCGTGGAACTGCAGGCCGAGGCCGTCACTTCCAAACAACATTCCTACTACGAGGAACAATAATAAGGTAGGTACTCCAAAGCGGTATCCGGTTTTTCCAACAACGATGCTGACGAAAAGTAAGATAGAACCAATTAGTAGAGTGTTTTCTGCTGTAAATATCATAGGCAATATATTATTAAGTTATTAAATGTGTC
>DXOJ01000401.1 GCA_019412865.1 Bacteroides sp.
TCTTCTCCTTGGCAGCAGCCTGTACGACAAAACCGAGAAGACCGAAGAAAAGTAAAAATAATTTCATTTTCATATAAGGTAATTTTTATGATTTACTGATTTGATTATTTGTTGATTCCGTTACTTGTAAACTTGCTTACTCTATTACTTGCAACCTTACTTACTTTGTGATTAGTAATATAGTTTACCTATTTTTATTCTTAACCTTTTACCTTGCTTCCTCCGAGTTAATCAGATAGACAATCGTGTTGTACTTGATTTTCGCCTTGTTTTTGCGGATGTTGGACGAAATGGCCGAAGAGGCTGAGTTATAGACGTTTTGCAAGGCCTGCAGTGCCAAGGCTTCACCGGAAATACCGGAACCGTAGCCATCTTCTGACTGGAAGTTGATGTTCTGCTGCACGGCACTGGAGCTGGCATCCTTTACAAATTCACGGAAGGAAGATTCCGGTACATAGAACCCTTCCATACCGTCATTGTCGAATACAGAAAGCTTCACGTTGATGAACTTATCTCCGACCAGAATGCTGGTAATGGTAGCCTTCACACGTTGCTGTCCGAAGCCTGTCACTGTACCATAGAGGTAGGTGCCTTTCTTCAACTTGGTGTTGCTGACGGTTATATCGTCCAGCAACTTGAAACGTAAACGAGTACCTTCCTTGGCTTTGGTGGTCTGGTCAATCATAGCGCGAATCAACTTGGCTTCCGCTACATCATCGGGTGAGGTCACTGTATGGAACTTCTCCGCATTGGTATCACCGGACTTGATGACGAGCTTGGGGCGGTTGCGTTCCTTTTCGGCCTGACGGACTTTGGCGATGGAGTCAGCCCTTTGTTTCTCAGCCAACTCATCCTGGTCAAAGCGCCCGATACCCAATCCGCTTTCAATGGCCTTCTGACGTTCGTAACTCCTGCGTTGGATTTCCTCCAGGTCTTTAGCAAATTCATCCTGTGAAGTGTAGCCTTCTGTAGCTACAGAACTTACTCCACTTTGTGCTGAGCGACTTACTCCACCATTAGATGTTCCACTGCCATTTCCGTATGCAAAGGAATTGATATGTCTTCTAGACTCGGCCAACGAACTTTCCAGTTCTTCCATTTCCTGTTGCTGACGGATGCGTTCCGCTTCCGCTGCATCCAGTTTGTTGAGTTCGTCTTCGCTGTAGCCGTGCTCCAATTCTTCGGCTTTCTTCTGTTCTTCTCCGATGGCACCGATAGCGGTGAAGGCATCTTCGTCCCCGAAACGGCGCGACATCTCATACATCTTGTCTCCGGCTTCCTCCGCATTGGCCTGCGGCAGTTGCGTATTGATGCGGTCGGTGGCAACCGTCTGCCGGTCATCTTCGCCGCCCCCGAACGTCTGCATCACGAAGTACACCAGGGCACACAAGGGTATGAACACCACCAACGGGAAGATGTACTTGGGCTGTTTGAAATTGATTTTTCTGATCATGGATGGTCATTGTTTTGAAGTGATTTAACGATGGATTCCAGCCGGTTGTAACTCTGTACGATATGAATGGAATCCTGATGGCTTTTACGCGGTATCGCAATGAGTGAGTCCAGTTCCTCCCGCAGCTGTTGTCCCTCTTGGGTCAACTCCGTCAGCGTGGAACGATGTATGCTCTTGTTTGCCTGAATGGTGCGGAATCCGGCAAACACGGGTTCCAACTGGGCAATACTGCTGACATCCGGCTCACGCTTGTCTGACAAGGTCATGCTGTCGATTGCCACAGTACTTACCAGCAGGAAAACCAGCGAACCGGTGACATAGGCAAAGGTGCGTCTGGGATGTTTCCTTGCCCAGATGTTGGCCAGACGGATGCGTCCTGCCAGGCGGTATTTGGTGCCGACGGCTCCCAACTTGGGTTGCAGCCAGGAGCGTATCAAGTGATGCGTCTTGAGCCTGCTTTCCTGAAGTGTCTTTCTGAATGATTTCATGGGGTACTTATTCTCTATAGGTTAGTAATCTAAATCTTTGTTTTCCAGCGTCCTCCAATTCGTAATCATCAGACCATGCGGATTGTTTCGGGTACGGGGAACTGATTCGATGTAGCCTGTAGTGACCATGGAGCGTTTCAGGTCCCGAGTACGGCGCTTGATGAGCTGCGTTCCGTAGTAGGTAAATTTCCGTTCATGTTCGTCGAACTGAATGGAGTCACACATGATGGTACACACCGCTGAAGAGGAGATGATATCAGAGTAAAATCCGTTCTCATCCAATGCCTGCTTCTGCTTGAGGGCAGTACCATCTGCCATATACATTGCCTTGCCGACCGTCCACCTGATGTAGTCGTTGTCGGGAGGCAGGTTAAAGAAATACTGATGGAAGAGCTGGATATGCGCCTTGGCTTCCATCGTGAAGTTCGCTTCCAGCTGGGCACGCTGTGCCAGGAAGGGAATGTCACCGTCCAGTATGTAAATCTGCTCCCGTTCTTTTGTCACGAGCGAGATGCAGCACCAGACGGTGAACCCGCAGATGAGGGTGCAGCCAC
>DXOJ01000402.1 GCA_019412865.1 Bacteroides sp.
AATCCACGACAAACCCCGTTTTAGTTACAGGGGAGTCATGATAGATTGTAGCCGCCATTTCTGGACTATCGAACAACTTAAAAAGTATACCAAACAATTGGCCTTTTTTAAACTTAACACTTTACATCTGCACTTGACAGACAATCAAGGCTGGCGTCTGTATCTGGACCAATATCCGGATTTAGCGTTCAAAGGTACGTACTACCGAACATTCGAGGATCTCTCGGGACATTATTATCGTAAAAGTGAGTTGCAGGAATTGATCAACTATGCCGCCATGTACGGCATAGAGATCATTCCGGAGATTGACCTTCCGGGACACTGTCTGGCCTTGCTTGCAGCCCTTCCCCAACTGTCATGTAAAGGCGGAAAATTTGAAGCCTATCCAGAGGAACTGGACGGACAAAAACGGAAGAGAGCGGATGAGAATATGCTGTGTATAGGAAATCCTGAAACCTATAGGTTTGTGGAAAAACTGGTAGCAGAACTCACTGATCTCTTCCCTTCATCATTCATACATCTGGGAGGAGATGAAGTGTCGACACATCTATGGGAACAATGTCCGAAATGCCAAAAGATTTACAAACAAGAGAATATGACTTCATGGCACGAGTTACAGGACTATTTTACGAAACGAGTTAGTGAAATTGTACGTTCCAAGGGAAAAAGGATGATAGGTTGGGATGAAATAAATGACCGTAATGCCGCTGACATCAGTGACGTGATCATGATCTGGCAACGTGATGGAAGAGAACAGCAACAGAAAGCTTTGAAAAGAGGGTTGTCAGTCATTATGTCTCCTAAGGATCCCTGTTACTTTGATTTCGGGTATTCACGGAATTCCACACGCAGATTGTATGAATGGGAACCAGTTGGCAAAGAATGTACGAATACTCAAGCACATCTCGTCAAGGGAGGACAGGCTAATTTGTGGACTGAATTCATTACAACCTCGGATGAGGTGGAAAGGATGTTATATCCCAGAACTTGTGCCTTGGCCGAAACCCTCTGGAACACGAAAGAAAAGAAAGAATGGGAAGGGTTCCGACAACGTATCAGCAAGTTCGGTGCTATTATGGAAAAACTGAATATCTGTTACTTCAAAGACGAGGATTGGGATAACACAGGTTTTGTTCCGCAAAGCGAACAAAGGCCCCGTCTTGTATGTCCTGCCCGTATCGATACCAATATGAAGGGAATCAAGTATTATATGCCTGAATATGCGTTTGACGGTGATATACAGACTTTCTTTGCAACCCCCTATTCCTTAAAAAAAGGAGATTATTTTACTCTTACTTTGGAAAAAAGACAAGCAGTACAGGAAATCAGAATTGTGTTTGATGTTTCAAAGGAACATCCGGAACATGTACAATTATCTGTCAGCGAGGACGGTACAATATTTAAGAAAGTAGCTGCAGATAACAAAAATGGAGAATTGTCAGCATCTTTCAGTACACCAGCCATGATTAAAGCCCTCAAAATGGAATTGACAACTCCACTGATGGCCCGGCTGACTATCAAGGAGATTATCCTTCGCTACTATGAATAAACAAGTATAAGAATAATGAAAATTGTTATGATAAAAAAATTTATATATATTTCTCTCATCTGGATGGTATTTCACGGAGCGAGTCTTCATGCTGCTACTTTATTGGTAGAGGCAGAAAGTTTCACGGAAAAAGGAGGCTGGGTAGTGGACCAACAATTTATGGACTTGATGGGATCACCTTATTTACTGGCACACGGTCTAGGTAGTCCTGTTGAAAATGCGAGTACCAATGTACAACTTCCAGAAAATGGCACATATTATATTTTTGTACGCACCTACAACTGGACGTCTCCATGGCAGGAGGGCGAAGGGCCCGGATTGTTCGGTTTGTCAGTAAACGGAAAGAAAATCTCTTACCGGTTGGGTATTATAGGCAATCAGTGGATATGGCAGTATGCCGGGCAATATCAGGCAACAGAAAAGAATATTCACATTGTTTTGCATGACTTGAAAGGTTTTGACGGGCGGTGTGATGCTATTTATTTTACGACACGGAAAGATGATATTCCGCCATCGGATATGGCGGCTTTAGATAACTTTCGTCGTGCCAAACTTGGATTATTAGCCCCCCAAAAAACAGAATCATATGATTTAGTAGTTATAGGTGCAGGTATTGCAGGTATGAGTACAGCAGTATCTGCCGCCCGCCTGGGCTGTAAAGTCGCACTTATCAATGATCGCCCCGTAGTCGGTGGAAACAATAGTTCCGAGATTCGTGTTCATTTGGGAGGAGCTATTGAGATCGGAAAATATCCTGAACTGGGGGGGCTGCAAAAAGAGTTCGGTCCCGTCAAGGAGGGTAATGCACAACCGGCAGGCAATTATGAAGATCATAAAAAAATGGAATGGCTACAAGCTGAAACTAATGTTTCCCTGTTTCTTAATTATCGGGCGTTTTCGGTGAAGAAGGAAGAGGACCGGATCATCTCGATAACCGCTTGTCATATTGAATCCGGTGAAGAGATCGAATTTTATGGTCGTTTATTTGCTGACTGTACTGGTGATGGCACTATCGGTTATCTGGCCGGGGCGGACTATCGTATGGGCCGTGAAAGCCGTTCTGAATACGGTGAGACTATAGCTCCCGAAATAGCTGATAGCTTAGTAATGGGCACTTCTGTTCAATGGTATTCTGTGGAAGGCACAAAAACATCCTATTTTCCGGAATTCCGGTACGGCATCGAATTCAATGAGGAGACCTGTGAACCTGTCACTTATGGTGAATGGACCTGGGAAACCGGAATGAATAAAAATCAAATTAATGATTCTGAACAAATACGTGACTATGGAATGTTAGTTATATATTCTAATTGGAGCTACCTGAAAAATCAATCGGAACGAAGAAAAGATTATAAAAAACGTTCATTGGAATGGGTAGCCTACATTGCCGGAAAGCGGGAATCCCGGAGGCTATTGGGCGACTATGTCCTGAAAGAGGATGATTTAACAAAGCATGTGGCCCACGAGGACGCATCTTTCACTACTACCTGGAGTATTGATCTGCACCGGCCCGACCCCGAGAATACCCGGCACTTCCCGGGACGTGAATTCAAAGCGACGACAGACCATGTAGTAATTTATCCCTATCCTGTTCCCTACCGATGTCTTTATTCCCGTAATATAGACAATCTGTTCATGGCAGGACGCAATATCAGTGTCACACATGTTGCCTTGGGAACCGTACGAGTCATGCGAACTACAGGTATGATGGGGGAAGTTGTAGGCATGGCAGCCTCACTATGCAAAAAATATCAAGCCACTCCCCGTGACATATACCGTTATCATTTGGAAGAATTAAAATCACTCATGCAAAAGGGAGTGAATAAGAAGGGGTTACCGAATAATCAACGATATAATGAGGGAGGACGGCTGAACCAGATACCGAAGGTAAAGTAAGGATACCTCTCTGTCTGCCAGATTTCCACATACGAAAGTTTAACAATTTATTAGATTAGGCATTATGATAAGAAAAATCATATTCTTAGAAATGTTATTATGGGGAATAGCTACATTCCTGTATTCGCAAGATGAAATCTCCAAAATAACAATCACGCATGGACCTTACTTGCAAAACGTGGGATCTAACGAAGCTACCATTGTATGGATAACGGATAAGCCCTCTATAGGATGGGTGGAACTGGCATCAGATGGCAACGGCAGTTTTTACGCCAAAGAGCATCCGCGTTATTTTGACACGTCTAATGGCATAAAGAATACATCAACCATCCATGCCGTTAAAATCAAGGGACTTACACCGGGAAAACAATATCGTTACCGTGTTTTTGCTCAGGAAGTGTTGAAACATACCGGGTATAAAATCATTTATGGAGATTATGCTTCCACTGATGTCTATTATCGTAAACCGCTAACTTTTCATACCTGCAATCCGCAAGCGCCTGCCACCTCTTTTGTAATGGTCAACGATATACATGGGGACAATAAACTGCTGGAGGACTTAATGTCCCGTTGTAACCTTACGCAAACCGACTTTGTTCTTTTTAATGGTGATATGCTCTCTTTCATGAATAGTGAGGAGCAGCTTTTCAAGGGGTTTATGGATACGGCTGTACGACTTTTCGCTTCTGAGATCCCGATGTACTACGCCCGTGGCAACCACGAAACACGGGGAGTATTTGCAACCGAAATCCAACGTTATTTTTCTCCCTGTCAGGAGCATCTTTATTATGCCTTTCGACAAGGTCCTGTCTATTGTGTTGTTCTGGACACGGGAGAAGATAAGCCTGATTCTGATATTGAATATGCCGGTATTACCCAATATGACTTCTACCGTACCGAACAGTCCGAATGGTTGGCCGGTATTTTGGAAAGTGCCGAATATAAAGAAGCGCCTTTTAAAATAATTGTAGCTCACATTCCTCCCGCAGTTACTGAAGCTGGTCCCGATGAGGATTGGCATGGAAATATAGAAGTAGAACAGAAGTTTATGCCTTTATTACGCCAGGCTTATCCGGATTTAATGCTTTGTGGACACTTACATCGTTTTGTACGTCATGATGCCACTGACAAAACGTCTTTCCCCGTAGTAGTTAATGCTAACACATCTTTGCTACGTATTTATGCCACGACCACACAGATGAAGATAGAGGTAATAG
>DXOJ01000403.1 GCA_019412865.1 Bacteroides sp.
CAACTGAATATTAACTTTATTCATTATGCTGCTTAATTTTGATTAGTTACTTATATATTAAAATATATAGTTCGATTTTCCTATTTTTTGAATCTTTATAACGCAAATCGCATGTGCTAAAATTTATTTGTAGTTTTGCTTTTTTCGAATAAATTCGGCTGTTAAACTAGCTCATAGTAATTATTAAAAAAGTTGATGAAGAAAGAAGATTTAATTTCGTTTATGAAAAAAATCGCTGCCGAGTTGCAGCGAAGGGGAAATTTAGGGACTGCTCATGTGTACCGGAGCAGTTTGAATGCAATCCGCACCTTTCTGGGTTCGGACAAGATGCCGTTCCGGCAACTGACGCCCGAATGGTTGAAGCGTTTTGAGAACAGTCTGCGGGAACGTGGATGCAGTTGGAACACAGTGTCTACTTATCTGCGCACCTTGCGGGCGGTCTATAACCGTGCGGTCAGCCAGCGGAAAGCGACGTATGTGCCTCATTTATTCCGTTCGGTTTACACGGGTACAAGGGCAGACCGTCAGCGGGCATTGGACAATGAGGACATGAAGAAAGTGTTCACCCGTCTGGCTACACAATCCTCCGCCACTACTGCCATGCGCACTGCACAGGATTGGTTTATCCTGATGTTCCTGCTCCGCGGATTGCCGTTCGTCGATCTGGCTTATCTACGCAAGAATGATTTGAAGGAGAATGTTATCACGTATCGACGCAGAAAGACAGGCCGCACATTGTCCGTGACATTGACAACGGAAGCGATGTTTCTGTTGCAGCGGTATATGAATCGGGATGTCGTTTCTCCCTATCTGTTTCCCATCCTGCGGAGTGGTGAGGGAACGGAAGAGGCATATCGGGAATATCAGTTGGTATTGCGGGGATTCAATCACCAGCTGGCTTTGTTGGGTGAACTGTTGGGAATCAAAGGCAAGTTAAGTTCTTATACTGCCCGCCATACATGGGCTACGACTGCTTATTATTGCGAGATTCATCTGGGAGTGATCTCCGAAGCGATGGGACATTCGTCCATCACGGTGACAGAAACCTACCTGAAACCATTCCACAGCAAGAAAATAGATGATGCGAACAGGAGGATTATTGATTTTGTAGAGCGGTCGATAGGGAAAGCAATCGCTTGATAAATAAGGCGTTACTTCGTAGGTAACGGGATTTTGAATATGCAGCAAAAATATGCATATTTACTAAAATAAGCAAACGGAAACAAACATTATTTCTAACAAATAGTTCCAAAAGGGAAATAACACGAGCAAAACATATTACTTCTTTGCATTAGAGCTTCATCGACATCTAAAATTTGCAAAAGACATTCTCCCCCTACCATTCTCCTGAAAAGCAGGGGCGGAGAGTTTGATTACTATTTTTTATTTTCCATGTATCATTTACCTTGCAACAGGCGTAAACAAAGGTTTTTCCGTTACCTACGAAGTAACGGGACGTACTCAAATTATTAACTAAAGCAACAAAACAATGAAGAAATTCAGACATTACGCCTTACTACTGGTTACGGCAATGGCAGTATTCGGTTGTTCAAAAGACTATGACGACACCGAATTGAAGCAGGACATTAGCGATCTTCAGTCAAGAGTGGAAAAGTTGGAAACGTGGTGCACCACCGTCAATGGGCAAATCAGTGCCCTGCAAGGTTTGGTCACCGCGTTGGAAGCGAAAGACTACGTGACAGGAGTTTCACCCGTGACCAATGGTTACACTATCACTTTCTCCAAGAGCGACGCTATCACCATCTACAACGGCAAGGATGGAGCCAAAGGAGCGGACGGTGTGACTCCTGTTATCGGAGTAGACAAATTCGAAGGAGAGTATTACTGGACGGTAAAGATTGGTACTACTGCCGCCACTTGGATGCTCGATGCCGATGGCAAGAAGATTCGCACCACTGGCGATAAGGGTGTGGACGGAAGCGCAGGTATAAACGGTCAGTCTCCCGTATTAAGCGTAGTTACAGACACCGATGGTAAAGTTTATTGGAAAGTAAACGGTGAATGGCTGTTGAACAGCGGAAAGAAAGTACAAGCCACAGGTGATAAAGGCGACAAGGGTGAAACAGGTTCAGCAGGTGCTGCCGGAGCAGACGGTGCACAAGGCGATGCCGTATTTGCCGCAGACGGTGTAACGGTAGACAAAACCAAAGGCACGGTGACCTTTACCCTTGCAGGTGAAGACGGTGCAACATTTACCCTGCCTATGGCAAGCGAAATGAAGATATTTAAAGAGTTTACTGACTGTATGGTGCGCCCAGCGATGAAGACTCTAACACTTGATTTGAACTTGAAACAGGACGAATACACAGCTATTAAAGCTGAACTCACCAGCAGTAAAGGCATGACGACAGCTATCGTAAAAGCCACTCGTGCCGCAGCCGGTAGTCCGTGGGGTGTAACACTCAAAGAGCCAACATTCAATGCTGATAAGTCGATTAAAGAGAACGCCGTAGTTACCTTCGACTTCCCTACCGATGTAGCCGAAGACGAATTTGCCCTACTGAAAGTAACAGTAATTGATACCAAAGGGCAGGAGCATGCTGCTACACGTATCATCGTATATAGTACGAAAGTAGCTGTGGAAAGTGTAACACTTAATCAGGTCACAATTGATGTCAATGTAGGTGACGAAGCGAATTTAATAGCTACCATCACACCTGCCGACGCTACTACTCAAACTCTAAAGTGGGAAAGTAGTGATGATGAGATTGTAACCGTAGATGCAGCTGGAAAAGTGACAGGGGTTAAGGTTGGTTCTGCAACTATCACTGTTACTTCTACAGCCGATGCTACTAAGACTGCTACTTGCACCGTGACCGTGAAGAGCGTTGCCGTGACTGGTGTTACGCTTGAGGGAGACAAAGCCATAGCCATAGGTGAAACGGTAAAGCTCACTGCTACTATTGCCCCAGCCAATGCTACGAATAAAAAAATTATATGGAACAGCAGTAACCCAGAGATTGCTTCTATTGGCACTGATGGTACAATAGAAGGTAAAGCCGCAGGTGAAACAACCGTTACTGTAACTACCGAAGATGGAAGTAAAACTGCTACTTGCAAAGTGGAAGTAACGAGCATACCTTTAAAGGCTTATAATGTCGGAGATTATTATCCTGATGCGGACGATTCAAGCACTGCTGTAGGTGTAGTATTTAAAATTACTAATGGAGGCGTTCATGGTAAAGTCATATCATTGGATGAGACTACCGCACAGTGGAGTACGGTGAATCACTATTTCACAATAAATGATTATAATGATGGTGCTGCAAATACCAAGATAATAATGGAACAAGCAGAGGCTGATACGAAATATCCTGCCGCAGCATGGTGTGTAGCCAAAGGTGTAGGATGGTATTTGCCTGCTAAAGGTGAATTGACTGGATTTGGCAACATTTGGTATGCGAATCCAACAACTTATAATACGAAATTTACCAATGCAGGTGGAACAGCCATAAATTTAGATACGTTTAAGAATTACTATTGGACTTCCAATACTGATTCTGGCAGCGATTCAGCTATTTCCTTTAATGGTGGTGGTAGTTCAACTTCTGGTAAACCGAGTTACAAAGTGCGTGCTTGCTATGCTTATTAACTTTAATTCAATCAATAGCGCCAATGAATTAAGCAAAATTTAATATCCAGCAAGCTGAAACCTACTAAGTTTCAGCTTGCTTCGTTTAAAACCTTTATGACTTTAGTAAATGAAACATCAGAAACAATTAATCCGGATAATCAGCCTAAATCCAATTAGAATATCCTACTTTTGTACACTGAATTAAATAAGGAACAAAATGAGGACAAAAGACTGGAAAGCAATAAATAATGCCAAAGTGCTGGTAGTGGGTGAAGATTCTAATTTACAATGGTCGGAGACTGTGCCTGAATATGTAATGTTTGCCGATTACTACTTCCGTGGCTTTCCCGAAGATCATGGTGAACGCAGCCGTAATGTAGAGGCGCGCAACCTTTTCAATTATATCATCAAACTGACGGGTAACCAAATGACTCCCGAAGATTTCTATATCACCAATCTGTGCAATGATAACTTGGAACCTGCCCCCAAAGGAAAGAGGGTTCTCATACCCGAAGATAAAGCTCTGAAAGGAATTGAACACATCGAATGGATTTTATCACAGAATCCCACCATCGAATATGTGTTTGCCATGTCGTTGCAAACCAATTACTGGCTTCAGAAAGGCGGGTTCTACGAAGGTAGTGCCGAGTTTCTATCAGCTGCCGAACCCCGGCGCACAGGAACTGAAAACTATCAGCCTTTTTACCAACCGGTAGACGGCAAAGCATTTATCCAAGTCTGTGGTAATTGTTATGATGCCAAAAACTTTGCGGTGAAAGTGATTCCCATCCTTCCCGCTAAAGATTTTCCTTTATCCGAGCAGAACATGGAGCGATACGGGGAAGCTTGCAAAAAGGTGAGTAGCTATTTTAAATAAAGGAGGAGACGGGAATACATATTATAAATAAGGTGTTCTCTTCTTCTTTCCATATTCAGCTTTTTTGTCTCTTATTTTCCTTTTCTCTCTTTCCTTTTTCCTCTCTTTTTCCTTTTTCTATTCTCTCTCTCTTTTTCTATTTTGTTCCTGTTTACCTTTTCTTTTTTTCGCATTCCGAAAATCCTTTTTCGGAAACATAGTGAAAAAGAAAAAATCAGTAGTAAATTTTAAAAGGCAGAAATATTTCTTTGATTTTGTATAGAACAAAAGAAGATAATTTCCCACTTTTGTAGCTGCAATAGGGGATAGGCGCCCTGTGGGATGTCTACTTTCTGGAAAAAGGATGAATGAAAACAGAATACTTCTTGCGTTAAAATCAGAAAAAAGTTTTCCGTTTTGGAAAACTTTCTGTATCAGCGAGAAAGAAAAGTTTCCCGAAATTTAATGTTGAAAGCTAACCAAGCTATTAGATAATCTTCTATCTTTGTATCCGGTTTCGGAACTAAAAAGAGGTTTAGTCAATGAGGGAACGCT
>DXOJ01000404.1 GCA_019412865.1 Bacteroides sp.
CCCATTGTTTTTGTTGGAAACCACCTCCTGTATGTACGTTGAAAAGTTTATACTTGCATCGGATTTTAAGCACGTTAAAAGATTATCAAGCGTGTTTTACTAAAGGTGTAAAATATTAATCAAATCCGATATTAGTATGAATGATTGTTACCTGAATTTATTAGTAAGCTTCCGAGCTTTATTCTCTGCAGATCCTGGAGCCAATTTAGTAAACAGCAAACAAACTATTGGCATCATTTTACCCGATTTGTCGTTGCTTGGATATGCGGTCCCTGTGGAAAGTTTCGGTATTGGACTGTTTGTGATTCTATTTGCGTATCTTATAATAGAATACAATGTGCAGTTATTATCGCATGAAAAATTTAAGATTGCCATGAACATGCTCCATACAGCACATACACCGTTAATATTGCTGCGGAATCAATTGGAAGAACTCAAAACTGGCAACCTCCCTGAACCTCTTTCCCAACAAGTGGAAGAAGCACTGGGATATGCCGAATGTATCATATATTGTAACCAGAATATTGCAACTCTCAATAAAGTAACTAAGAGAATTCCTCCTAAAACGTCAACGGTAAATTTGGAACTTTCCACTTATGTTACTTCCATTGTCAATCAATGCCGGGCTTATGCCAATTCCCGCCAGATACAGCTGACTGTTGGTGAATGTTCGGATTGCGTCAGTTGCAGGATAAACGAAAACATAATGACTGCAGCACTTCAGCACCTTATCAACAAGATGATTTTGATTTCCGAGTCAGGCTGTTGCATATCGATCAACGTAACCCACACAATGAATTCCTGGCAGTTGCAGATTAGCAATAATGAAATAGCCGGGCAAAGAACAGAGAAAATGTTCCCCTTTATTCCTATTATATTTCCTGTGTATGGATATAGTGATTTATGGACGGTAAGAAAAATCATCCGTCTGCATGGTGGAAAAATAACCGGATGCAGACATGGTAAAGCAGCTACTTTCCAAATCGTCATTCCGACAGACTGCCATTGCCTGAATCAGTCATGCCCGGTGTTGAGACATTCTTCTACAAAAACGAAGACGCCAACAAATGACTCCTGCGAGAATCCTAAGACCAATAAACAAAATACTAAAACGAGAGAAACTTCCCATATCCTATTAGTAATGGCAGATAAGTTATTTAGTGATTATTTAAAGAAAACCTTATCACGCTATTTTCAGATCTCTGTTCTTGATAATCCGGAGCTGCTGATGGATACGGCTATCAGTCAAAATCCTGATGCTATCATTATTGACGACAATGTGAATGGAATAAGCGGAGATATACTTAGCACTCAAATTAAGGAAGATAAAACGATAGGATACATACCAATCATTCTTCTATTAAGAGCCTTTGATAACGAAAGCTATTTGTCACATTTGGGGAGTGGGGCAGACCGTCTGGGATTACGTACGGAAAGCATTTGTAAACTTAGGGCAGACATACTAATTGGGTGGCTGGAGATTTATCTTTATCGGGTAAATACTGGACTTCTTCGCTTTATGGTGAAAAAAAAGCTTTTACATTCACTTTCACCTTGCAAGGTAGTTACATGCTGCCCGTTAACAGAAGGTTTGTAGATGTAGGATCAGTACGTTGCATCAAAGAATAAATATAATAAATTGAAAGTTTTAATGACATGAAAAAACGACAAATACCGTTATTCTCTCATCCAAGATGCTTGATATTCTTTAGCATTTTAGGTATTCTGATATTGAGTAGTTGTGTTGATGACAATGAAACAGGAACTATAAATTCTTCCCCGGCAAATGTGATTCAGTTATCCATACCAGATGCGGAATTGGTGCAAGTGCGTAGTGTAGCTACGGGAAAGGAATGTATGATTAGTAATTTACAGGTTCTTATCTACAATGACGCTCATACCGCTGCTCCGGTATATTATCAGGAGGGAAAAAGCACACAGCTGTCTTTTCTGTTCGGAAATGGCACAGCATCTCCAACCATAACATTGACGGATTATATTCCTCAAAATGGAGATCGTGTTTATGTGCTTTGTAATATGACTGACCGTACTTCAATAAATGAAACAACAAGCGAAGATCAGCTCAAAAATTACAGTAGCCAGGGACAAATGAAAGGATTTTCGAGTTCACAAAAAGAGGAGCGAACCATTCCGATGTATGGTTGGATAGAATGGAACGAGGCGGCTACTTCTAATGTATGTTTGTTAACTCGTTGTTTGGCAAAAATTGTTGTGAATGCGAATTTGGAGCAATTATTTCCTGATAAAAAGGTCTATTGGGAATGGAAAAATCTAAATTTTTCAGATTTTATATTGGATAGTGACAATCAAGGAGATATTTATAAAGGGAATATCAACGAGAATGGCATTTCGGAAAAACACGACTTATTATCGGCCATAACTCCCATCGATGAGTCTAAAGGGTTGGTGACTAGCTATTATCCTTTGGAATATAAACATTCTATATATGCTTTAGGAAAGGAAGTGGATAAGAATAAATTCTCTGTAGATCGAGCAATGTTGTTGACAGTACAGAATATGGATGGATCAGATAAGGAATATTATCGTTTGGACTTTTGGAATAAATCCACGGGAGCGTATTGGGATATATTGCGCAATCATTCTTATAATTTTAATATATCTAAACTAAAAAGTAAAGGTTATGCTACAACATTGGAAGCGATTCAGAACCCGGGAAGTAATATTGAGTATTCGGTGACGGTTTCTGATAATTGGTCGCAAGGATTTGCTTCAAACGGGCAGTATTTGCTGAAAACAGATAGGGAAAGTATTGAATTATTGAGAGGTATAGAAGATCCTGTAGTAATGGTGAAAATTGAGTTGCAGGCTGATGACTCAGGTAATGCAAATTTTGATAATGTAACAACGCGCAGGATTCGTGCTTTAGGAATGGACAAAAAAACTCTTTTCCCTTATAGCCAGATGCAAATGTATTATAGTATTGATAACAAAACTCTGATACCTATAAAGAAAACGACGGAAAGTAACCTCTCGGATAGTGAAGTAGATCTTCCTGTTAATAGCAATAAGTATTGGATATATGCTTGTGTGAGCAATGCAAACCTTGAATTTCAAGGGTATTTGGAAATTACTATTGGCAATATTATTAAATATATTCCTATTAAAGCTATAGAACATTCGGAGGCAAATCCAATTGACGAGAGTGGTCCGGCAAATAGTTTTATCACTCCGATTACTTATGGTATTTACTCATTTGATGCCACAGTAATAGGAAATGGAGTGGATGGCATTGTGGCTGAAACAAAAAATAAGCCGGCATGGTCTGGGCAACTTAAAGACGATCTTGCAATGTATCATTTTAAGAATGCTATGGGAGAGGATATCTCTGTTTCTAAAAATGTGGCAGTTGAACCTAAATCTGCCAAGTTAATTTGGCAGGATAAGGATAATCTAATATCACAGGTTGCATTTAATTCAGAGACTAATAGAGTTGAATTTTTAAGTAATGGAGCAGGAAATGGAGTTATTGCTGTTTATGATAACTCTGATCCCAATGCAGCAGACGCCAATGTGCTTTGGAGTTGGCATATTTGGTGTACAGAGCAACCTGATATTATCGAATTAGGGTTACCGACCAATGGGGAAGTTTACAGTGGAATAAATTATAGGATAATGGATAGGGATTTAGGAGCAACTACTTGTACTCCGGACGAATTGACTACTCGTGGCATGGGGTATCAATGGGGACGTAAAGATCCCTTTATAGGTTCAGCTTCTTTTGAAAGTACAGAAAGTGCTCCAATGTATAATGTTCGTGGTACCGACTTGTTTTTTGAAGAGATACAAAAAACAAAAAGTATAGGAACAATTGAGTATGCAATAAGACATCCTAATGTCTTTATTATAAGTAATGGTGCTGCGTATAGTGGAGGTGATTGGTTATATTATATTTCTCCTATTTATCAGTCTTCTTCGATGACTGGAAATCAATATTTATGGGGAAATAACCCTTATTCAGAGTACAAAATGGTCAATATAAAAACAATGAAGACACTCTATGATCCATGTCCTGCTGGGTATAAAGTATCTCCACCAGATGTGTATGGAGCATTTTTGAAAGAAAAGATAATAGAAGGATCAGTAACCGATCGTCTGCCGAGTTCTGATTATCATTACGGAACGATGGACGGTGAAAAATTTTATCCTCCGTCATTTACTAAGTATGGAGCCTATTTTTATTGTGGTGAGGGTAGCATGCAAAGGGTCTATTTTACAGGTAATGTTCGTTTTGGAGATACAGGATTTAAAGGGTTTCAAGGGATGTATTATGGCGGATCGCTTGCAGGTACTCTACTTCATGATGATGGTAATGGAGGAAATGATGTAGTTTCCTTTGCTTTTAATATTCCATCTTCATTTGGTTTTGGCTGTAGTTTTGGTTCGAAAGAGGCTCATTACTGGTTAGATCGTAGTGCAGCCGCTTCTATTCGTTGTGTCCGTGATGAATAAATGAAGATGAAAGTCACAGTCTATATA
>DXOJ01000405.1 GCA_019412865.1 Bacteroides sp.
AAGGTTTAGGTTAAAAAAATTAAGGGGAGCTGTGAAGCTGCCCTTTTTTCATAATAAAATGTTAGCCTGAACCAGATAAAATACGTAACTTTGGCAGATAACTAATTAGCAGTGAAACACAATGGAAGATTTTTTGAAATTTCTCTTGATAGCAGGTGTCATTCTTGTGGGAATATTCAAAGAGGTGAATAAGAATAGTAAATCGAAAAAAGCTAAGAATAAACGCCCCGTTTCCCCGATGCCATCCCCCGTTGAAGTAGCTCCGGATGCAGTTCCTATGCCCGAGGCATGGGGTGGCCCCAAGTCGCTGGAAGAATTATTCCAGCCTAAACCCCTGAAACAGACGCCACCGCAACAGTCTCCCAAACAGACGGCGAAACCAGCGGCGCAGCAGAAAAGAAAAAAAGAAGAAATATCCGTTTCCGCATCCCTGGCAAACAGTGCCGCGCAAGATAAACGAAATTCCCAACAAGGTTCTCATTATAACTCTCACACCGAATCAACTGATAACGAACATGATTTCACGATTCATTCCGCAGAAGAAGCCCGCCGCGCTATTATCTGGGGAGAGATACTTCAACGGAAGTATTGAGAGAGCCCGTAAACTCATTGAGTTTCGAATCATTATGTGACGAGTCATTGCCAAGCATTGGTACAAGGCCGTACAAACAGAGAATTAATTATCAATAAAAATATCAACTGTATTTAACACGAAATTTACTATTTATGTCACTCAATCGTATTTCGGCAGCGGAAGCTGCAAGCCTAATCAAACATGGCTACAACATCGGCCTAAGCGGATTTACTCCCGCCGGAACGGCCAAGGCTGTAACAGCCGAACTCGCAAAAATTGCTGAAGCAGAACATGCGAAAGGAAACCCGTTTCAAGTAGGAATTTTCACAGGCGCATCGACAGGGGAATCCTGTGACGGCGTACTGTCACGTGCCAAAGCAATCCGCTACCGCGCCCCTTATACTACCAACGCTGATTTCCGCAAAGCTGTGAACAACGGAGAGATTGCCTACAACGACATACACCTCTCACAAATGGCACAGGAAGTGCGCTACGGATTCATGGGCAAAGTGAACGTAGCCATCATCGAAGCCTGCGAAGTGACTCCGGACGGAAAGATTTATCTGACTGCCGCTGGTGGTATTTCCCCGACGATCTGCCGTCTGGCCGACCAGATTATCGTGGAGTTGAACAGCGTACACAGCAAATCCGGCATGGGTATGCACGACGTATACGAACCGCTCGACCCTCCTTACCGCCGCGAGATTCCTATCTATAAACCGAGTGACCGCATCGGGCTCCCTTACGTTCAGGTAGACCCGAAAAAGATTATAGGCGTAGTAGAAACCAACTGGCCGGACGAAGCCCGTTCTTTTGCCGCTGCCGATCCGTTGACCGACAAAATCGGACAGAATGTTGCCGACTTCCTCGCTGCCGACATGAAACGTGGTATCATCCCGTCTACTTTCTTACCCCTGCAATCGGGCGTAGGAAACATCGCCAACGCCGTGCTCGGTGCATTGGGACGTGATAAAACGATTCCTCCATTCGAAATGTACACAGAGGTAATACAGAACTCCGTAATCGGACTGATTCGCGAAGGACGTATCAAATTTGGTAGTGCCTGCTCACTGACTGTAACAAACGACTGTCTGGAAGGTATTTACAACGATATGGATTTCTTCCGCGATAAATTGGTTCTCCGTCCGTCGGAAATCTCAAACAGCCCGGAAATAGTACGCCGCCTTGGTGTCATTTCTATCAATACAGCCATCGAAGTCGACCTGTACGGCAACGTAAACTCTACCCATATCGGCGGAACAAAAATGATGAACGGTATCGGTGGTTCGGGAGACTTTACCCGCAACGCTTACATCTCTATCTTCACTTGTCCGTCTGTGGCTAAGGAAGGGAAGATCAGTGCAATCGTACCGATGGTATCCCACCACGACCACACGGAGCACGATGTCAATATCGTTATCACCGAGCAAGGTGTTGCCGATCTTCGTGGCAAGAGCCCGAAAGAACGCGCACAAGCCATCATCGAAAACTGTGCACATCCCGACTACAAAGAGCTTCTTTGGGATTACCTCAAACTGGCCGGTAACCGGGCACAGACTCCACACGCTATTCAGGCTGCACTTGGTATGCACGCAGAGTTGGCTAAGAGTGGCGATATGAAGAATACTAATTGGGCTGAATACTTAAAGTAAATATAATATAGAGTATAGAATTTACAGTATTCGATTCAAAACAAGTATAATTGTATTCTCTGGTAAACAAAATCCTACGATTTTTGCTTATTAGAGAATACAATTGTCTTTTTGTAGAAGAATCAATAAAGAGCCCTCCATGGAGAATAGTACCTGCTCCTTGACAACATAGAAATCGGATTCAACAACGGAATTCCACTTTGGTTGTACGGGCTAATGTATTCATATCAGCCTATTTCCCAATAATCACCTCACACACCTTATCCTGAAATGCTCTCGCTTTAGCCGCCGAAAGTACATTCTGGTTCATAATGGCAAATGCCACTTCATGTCCGTTCTTCATCTTCAGATAGCCTGCAAGCGCATTTATTGCCGTAAACGAGCCTGTTTTGGCATGAACATTCCGAAAAGCAGGAGTACCTTTCATCCGGAATTTCAAAGTTCCGTCCACCCCACCAACGGGAAGTGATTTATACAACATCTGAAACACTTCTGTTTGCGAGTACGCATATTTTAGAAAATCCACCAGCAGGGCAGGAGAGAGGTAATTATAATTGGACAGTCCGCAACCGTCGGCAATCTTATAGTCTTTCGGGTCATGCCCCAGGCGGCGGATCAGTTTCATTATTTCGACAATACCATCTTCGGCAGCTACTTGCTTCTTTCCCGTAGCCTGCGCTCCCAGGCGACAGAGAAATGCTTCCGCATTGAGGTTATCACTCTCTTTCATCAGTTGGTTCAGCACTTTCTGCACAGAAGTGTTCCAGCAAGCCATACGCTCTACTCTCACACTGTCGCGAGGTAATTCGGCAAAGCCATACGACTGGGGAGTCGTGATTCCTTTCCCACGAAGGCGTTCCAGGAAAGTGTGCATAAAGAAACGGGGGGAATCGTAGATGTTGACATCATCTTTCCGGATCGAAGTGACATTGCCCGAAACAAGGAGATTGTTTCCATTCGTCAGCCAGTCTCTCGTGAAAGAGAATTTCCCAGCAGAAGAGGTACGTGTTTTCGTCTGATTCGTTACTGTATAATAGGAAGATACAGGTTGGCAGGAAACACTTGCCGCATCGCCCTGCACGGTGGAGGGAACTACGGAAACCTGGACAGTCCCTTTGCAGAACATCAATGGAGAGAGATACGGCTGATAGCCCGCAGGCGTATCGTCCCAGGCCCATCCGCTGCCCCAATAAAGGGAGTCTTTCATTGAAACGTCACCATAGACCTGCCCGTTAATAACCGAAAAAGGGAAAGTGATTACCTCTTCTATCAATGAATCCATCGACTGGCTGTCAAATTCCGGATCGAATCCGCCTACCACATACAGGTTGCCTTGCAAGGTATCATGCTCTATCACGCCATCGTGCCATACTTCGGTGCGGAAAGGCTCGTTGGCTCCGGGGCGGGAAAGTGCAGTAATAGCCGTCAACAGCTTCATGGTAGAGGCAGGACGTGAAAGTTTCTCCGCACGATAGTTATAAAGTGATTTCTTAGCCGTCAGATCGTAGACGGATATGCCGATTTCGGATGCTTCGGGGAGCATCTTCTTGATAAGCGAATCTATCCGGGAGAAATTCTGTTGTCCCCAAAGTGGCAACAAACAAACTGAAAGGGCGACTAACAAAAGACTTTTTTTCATATAACACTGTTTATAACATCAACAAATGATCGTATCTTACCTCTATCTATTTCAAGTTTTTCTCTACCTGTCCAAGAAGCGAACCGGCGCCATAGCCGGACCATACATCCTGGATTTTTCCATCAGGGGCAATCAATACATAATGAGGGATTCCCCGTACCTGATAATTTAGGGCAAGACCGGTACGTCCTTTACGAAGTTCGTTCCACTGGTTACCGCCCATTCCTTTCGTCTTGATATACTCTTTCCAACGTGCTTTCGGGTCCTCACTAATACTAATCACAGTCATTTTATCCTTGTACAGATCCATCACCTTCTCCATTTCGGGTATCGACTCCACGCAAGGACCACACCCGCTACTCCAGAAATCGAGTAAGATGAATTTTCCTTTGAACTCGGAAATATGACGGAGAGAATCATTCGCATCATATAGGTCTCCATCCACCATCATATCTTCAACTCCTACGGTAGCGGGAGGATAAACATAGGCTGTAATCTCCTGTCCGTCACCTGTTTGTTTATCAGCTTCGGACATTCGGGCATAGAGTTTTTTCACCTCTTCTTCATAAGGCATGATGGTTTTATATTTCATCATGGAAGCAAAAAACAGTAACCTGTCCATCCACACCGGGGAGACGGGAGCTTCTTCCATGTATTCCATTTCCTTTTTCCAGATTTCCTGCTGCAACGGCATTGACAGTTTCCGGATAGAATCTATCTTGGCCCACGCCTGACTTTCAAACTCCCGGTCGCCCGGATGGTCAATGAACATCATCCGTTGCCAGTCATATTCCGCTGCCATGTATTGCATCAATTCTTTCTGTTGGGCCATCGCGCAAGCCGTAAAGTGATTTTCTTCCTGCTGTTCCGGCACATCGCTTACTACTTCCCATGTTTTCACTAGTTTATCCTGCCCCTTGATTTCGATGTATTCCCCCGGTGCGATCCACACCTCCAGCCATGTACCCGGGAAGCCCCGGTTATCAGACATAATCAGCATTTTCCGTGTGGTAGAAACCGTGTCGCGGAAAGAGAACTGCCCATTCATAAGCGTATCTCTCAAGACACAGTTGAGAATATTTCCGTCTTCCTCGTACAGGCCGATCACAATGCTGTCAGGAAGATTGGCCAGTTCGCCCTGAATCAAATATTCATTGGCAGCAACTGACGCTTTACGATTAAATGTACAATGACACATCACCATACAAACTATTGCCAATAAGACCGGAGTGATTATATATTTTCTCATCATATATTCGATTTTATAAGTAAGATACCCGCATCAATGAACGATGTCAGATATCGGAATCCGTTTATAGAGCTTCCCGGAAGATTTCTCCTACCGTGGGATGCGGGAAAACAATCTTTTTCCATTGCGCTGCCGTCAGTCCGAGTTCAATGGCAGTCCCCGCAAGAGTGATAATCTCCGAAGCGGGATTTCCCAATACGTGAGCGCCAATCACCCGCTGCTGTTCATCCAGCAGTACTTTGCAAACTCCGTTCACGCCTTCATTCTCCGCCACAAAACGGCCGGAGTAAGCCATCGGTAGTTTGATAACCTGATAATTGATTCCTTTCGTTGAAGCCGATTCCTCCGTTTCACCCACTCCGGCAATCTCCGGATTGGTATAGACTACGCCCGGAATAGCCCGGTAACTCATGGTGTCTTCTTTCCCCAAAATGGAATGTACGGCAACTTCTGCCTCACGAACAGCCGTATGGGCGAGCAAAGAGAATCCTGTCAGGTCACCACAAACATACACGCCCGGCACAGAAGTCTGCATCTTTTCATTAATTCTGATAGCGCCACGCTCTGTCTTCTCCAAATTCAGGTTTTCGAGCCCGAAACCTTTCGCCACCGGGCGACGGCCGACACTCATCAACAGCTTCTCTGCAATGACACTGCCGTTTCCCTCCGCGTTCTCATAAGAAACAACAGCCCCTTCTTCCGTTTGCGACAAGCCGACCACTTTCGTACTAAGCAGGAATTTAATACCACGTTTGGCATATTCCGCACGGAGCAAAGCGGAAAGCTCCTTATCCATTCCACCCAGGATTTCGTCCATCATCTCAACCACCGTCACTTGTACTCCCAAACTATTGAAGAACGACGCAAACTCCATACCGATTACCCCGCCACCAACAATAGCCAAAGAAGCCGGCAATTCTTTACTGTCCAAAGCATCCCTATGCGTCCAGTAGTTCACCGCGTCCACTCCCGGAATAGGAGGAATAAAGGTTTCCGAACCCGTACATAATATCAGATTCTCTCCTTCGTAAGTTTCTTCCCCGCAGCGAACCGTATTTTTATCAATGATCTGCGCTTCTCCTGATACAATTGTAACATTGTTGGCAGTCAGCTTCGCTTTCACTCCCAGCACCAGTTTACGCACTACCTTACTTTTACGTGCTATTATCTTAGGCAAATCGAAAGAGACTTCCGGGATATTGACTGCATACTTCGATGCATGTTTTGCACTGTCATAAGTCTTTGCCGAATACAACAATGTTTTCGTAGGAATACAGCCTTCATTCAGACAGACGCCACCCAGACTATTCTTTTCGATAAGCAATACGCTCAAACCACCTTTACCGGCAGTTTCGGCAGCCGTATATCCCGCAGGACCGCCACCAATCATAATTACTTGATATTTCATAGTATATACTCAGTTAATCTTTTCATTATTATCAAAACTC
>DXOJ01000406.1:0-439 GCA_019412865.1 Bacteroides sp.
TTGTTTTTTCTTTAAATCGTTTACTTTCTTTTTTGTTTTTTCTAAACCAACCGCTGGGTAGTCTATGAGCAGAGTCCCAGTAGTTTAGATACTAAACATATTCCTCGGTCAGGCAGCACATTAACGCTTGCTGAACTGGAATCTTCTACGAGCTTTCGGCTGTCCCGGTTTCTTACGCTCTACAGAACGTGGGTCACGAGTCATGAAGCCTTCAGCACGAAGTGCAGCCTTATCTTCAGCGTTCATCTTAACCAATGCGCGAGCGATTGCCAAACGCAATGCCTGAGACTGGCCAGTGAAACCACCACCACACAAGTTTACTTTGATGTCATACTTCTCAGCAGCACCCAGCTTGTTCAATGGTTGTTTTACAACATACTGAAGTATAGTTGATGGAAAGTACTCTGCAAGGTCTCTCTTGTTAATAGTAATCTTTCCT
>DXOJ01000406.1:449-17260 GCA_019412865.1 Bacteroides sp.
ATAGCACGTTTACGTCTGCCTAATGCATTTACTACTTCCATTATATCTTATTTATATGAATTAATATCAATCATTTTCGGGCTCTGAGCTTCATGTTTGTGTTCGCTACCAGCGTATACATACAGGTTACCCAGCAATTTAGCTCCCAAGATATTCTTAGGAAGCATACCTTTCACTACTTTTTTCAGTAATCTCTCTTCGCCGTTCGGTTTAGTGATCAAACGGGCAGGAGTCATTTCTCTCTGACCACCAGGGTAGCCTGTATATGACAAATATACTCTGTCATTCCATTTGTTACCAGTCAGTTTTACTTTGTCTGCATTGATGATAATAACGTTATCACCGCAGTCTACGTGAGGAGTAAAGTTTGGTTTGTACTTTCCTCTCAGCAATTTTGCAACTTTTGCTCCCAGACGACCTAAAGTTTGGTCTGTAGCGTCAACGATAACCCATTCTTTGGTTACGGTCGCTTTGTTTGCAGAAATGGTCTTGTAACTTAAAGTATCCACTCTAATTTTGTTTTTTAAATGTTACTACTAAAAATTTTCTTCACCACATATCAGCCTCCCCGGACAAAGGAGGACTAACTTGCTATGAATTAATCTCTTATCATTTTGTGATAATAATCGGCTTGCAAAAGTACGGCTTTTCTTTGAATTGGCAAACTATTTTTGTATATTTTTCCAGTCGCCTATTCTATTGAGAGTCTTCTTAATACCCATTATTATTCATTCCATTGAGTTTCGGATTACTTTGTATCTCTTTCAGAGGGATAGGGAAAAGTTCATGTTTACCCTCCGTAAAATTCCGGTAAGCCGGATATGGTTTGTTCTCTTTCTGATTGACGGAACTGATCTCACCAAACAGTTTCAGAGCCTTGCCCAGTACTCCCCAACGTATCAGATCATATTTGCGTTGTCCTTCAAAAGCCAGTTCGAAGCCACGTTCCCAGTAGAGAGCCGTACGGAACTTTCCTTCCGGTGTAGAGTCGTCAATGAAAGTCAGGTTATGTGTCTTTTTCCGTACGCTCATCATTTCATCATAATTCGCTTCTGTAATAGAAGTTGCTTCAGCACGTGTACGTACGCTATTCAGCAAATCCCATGCTTTTTGTCTATCTGTTCCTGTTTCATTATACGCTTCGGCAGCCATCAATACCACATCAGCATAACGCAAAGGGCAATAGTTCACATCCGCATAATTGATATTCTTGTTCCATGACTCTTTCGGCATCCATTCCCGGCGCCATTTTCCCACATACCAGCTTCCTGCGCTTCTTTCTTCTTTTACATGCTCTTTTTTAGTACCATTCCAGGTATAACGATAGGTGCAAATAGCAACATCACGGCGTTTATCGCTCGCTTCGAAAAAGTTACGCCATTCGGGAACCACTATAAAAAAGCCGTTGGCACGTCCCATATACTGATTTGCCTCGGATGCGGAAACTCCGGTAGGTTCCGCTACCTGCGGGCCGTTATAAATTCCCCATGCTCCACCATTACGACGTCCTTGCGAATGATAGAAAGCAATCTCCCAAAGACTCTCCTTATTATTCAGTACCCCCTGCGAGTAGCTTTTAAAGAGTGCCTCATAACCACCGTCATAAAAATCATGGTACCCTTTCTTTTCAAAAGCCTCCCACTCTTCTATCACTGCATCGAAATATTCCATTCGCTTACTGTCCTTCGGACGTTTCAACTGTCCATTCGATTGAAGGCTATATCCTGCACGCTGCAAATATACACGCATCAGCAATGCACGGGCAGCCCCCTGTGTCACCCGTTCGGGACTGGAAGAAGCAGTTGCCCAATCCAGATTGTTCTTAGCGAAAGTAAGGTCAGATATAATCTCGTCATAAATCACTTCCCTGTCCACACGTTCACCAAAAGCAGATTCGTAAGATGAAGAATAAGATGTTTTGAAAGGCACATCTCCCCAATATCTCACCAAATCAAATGCGAGGAAAGCACGCAGAAAGCGAGCTTCTGCTTCCAATGCTTTCAGACGGGTATTTTCTGCGTATCCTGTCATGCCACAGATTCCGTCAATGGTGAGGTTAGCCCGGTCGATTCCCTCATATTTCAGTTTCCAGATACTTTCAATCCATGTGTTCGTGGAGTTTAGCTGATAATGTGCAATATCGTGAACCTGATTGTCAGACTGCGTACGAGCCGTATAATAGGTATCGTCCGATGCGGGAGAAGCCATTTCGTACCAACCGTAATGATTAAAGTCCGACAATGAACTATATATTCCCATCACTGACATTTCCGCTTTATCTTCCGAATCGAAATAGCGGTCCCGGTCATATTTTGAGTTAGGTTCTTCCGTTAGCAAATCCTCGCAAGAGGTAAGCCCTGTAAATAACAAGGCGAATACGGCATATAATAGATGTATCTTTTTCATGATTACTATGTATTTAAAGAATTAAAATGCTACGTTGAGACCAAAAATAAAAGAACGGCTAAGCGGATACGCTCCAAAGTCAACACCCGGTGTCAAACCGCTTTTCATCGTAGAGACTTCCGGATCGAAGCCTGAATACTTGGTCCAAGTCAACAGATTATTACCGGTGGCATACAAACGCAAGTTCTTCAATCCCACCCTTGCAATCAGATTTTTAGGGAATGTATATCCCAAAGTCACATTACTTAGTTTCAAATAGGAAGCATCCTCCACTGCCCATGAATGAATATAATTGTCTCCTTGTTGAGCATCATGATAAGCGGCTACGGTTTTACCTGCATTCAGAGCAGCCAGTTCTTCGGGATCTGTCACTTTCTGTCCATCCGAATTGATGGTCATCCAGCGATTAGAGCTATTCATCACGTCCAATGCGTTGTAGTTCAGGCTACCCACCTTACTGGTAACCAGTTTGGTCGCATTCAACACTTCGTTGCCATAGCTGAAAGTCAGAAATATACTTAAATCAAATCCTTTGTAAGTAAAAGAGTTGTTCAATCCTCCGTAGAATTTCGGTTGAGCGTTACCAATGACCGTTTTATCATTTTCATCAATCACATTATCATCTCCGGTCAAGTTCTTAAACTTCCACATACCCGGACGAATCTGACCTTTATCACCATGATAAGGTACTCCATCTTTCAATGTATAGGTCTGCGTAGAAGCATCATAATTGAAATCATCTACCTGATACAGGTCCTCGGTGATGTAACCATAAAACTGTCCTAATGGTTCTCCGACAGCAATACGATGGGTATTTTGGTTAAAACCGAACTTGGCTTCATAGAGTTGTACCGCCTCACCGGTCAATGCTTTCACGGAATTTTTATTGTGAGACAGCGTCAGTGTAGTATTCCAACTAAACTTCTTTGTAGAGAAATTCACTGTATTCACAGTCAGTTCCACACCTACATTCTTCGTTTCTCCGGCATTAATCAACATAGTCTGATAACCGGAAGAATAAGGCAGCTGGGCGTTAAGCAGCAAATTACTACTCCTATTTATATAGAATTCGGGCGAAACAGTGATGCGTTGATTCAGAAAACCTAAATCGACCCCCATATTAAAAGTCTTGTTCGCTTCCCACTTCAGATCGGGATTCGGTATCTGCTTGGAAGCATAACCGGGAGTAAGCTGATCTCCCATAGCTGTGATGATGGAAGACATCAAAGCAAGGCTGTTATAGCTACCGATCCTGTTGTTACCCGCCAAACCGTATCCGATACGGAATTTCAAGTCAGAGAAAATATTCAGTTTCTTTATAAAATCCTCTTCACTCACACGCCAGGCTGCCGATACGGCAGGGAAATATCCCCATTTATTATTCTTTCCGAATTTAGAAGAGCCATCCGCACGGAACGTCGCGGAAAACAAATACTTATCGGTAAAGTCATAGTTGAGACGAGCGAAGAAAGAGAGCAGATTATCATCATAGTTTTCATCGGACGAAGCAACGGATGGAGTACCCAGACTCATATCTCCCAAAATGAACTCATCGGTAGGCAACCCACTGACACCGGATTCGAGCACACGAGTCCAGCGTTTTACAAATTCCTGTCCCAATTGTACTACCACTTTATGCTTCTTCTGAAAACGTTTATCATAAGTCAAGACGTTAGAGGTCTGAAAACTTCCGGTCTCCGTATTCCTGATGGAGCCGTAAATACCGCTGCGTCTTCCCATAATAGATTGGTCGCCATAGAAAAGCTCCCGGCGGTAAAGCTGATAACGCATACCTGTATTGTTGCGGAAAGTCAATCCTTTGATGATTTTGAAAGTCAGTCCGCCATTGGCTTGCAAAGTACGTGTTTCCTTATTATCCTTTTCTTCAGCGGCGGCAATCAACGGATTCTGCATCACGTTTCCGTCTGCATCGCTTAATACAGGGTCTTCTCCTGCCAACAAATCCGAGTCATTGCCACGTATACCAATGGTAGGACGGTATTGCAAAATCTGAACCATTTTATTAAACTTTGCATCTACATTACTTCCGCCTTCATTCGTACCATTTCCGGCAACACCTGCTCCATACACTTTCAGATAATCGAAGTTGATACGTCCTGTAACGGAGAGCCGCTTATTCACTTCGCTTTTCACGCTAAGCGCAATATTATGTTTGTCGCTGCCGCTATATACCATCGCACCTTCATCCTTGAAGTAACCATAAGACATATTGTAGTTCAACTTATCATTACCACCGTTGACGCCTACCCGGTAATTTTGCGTAACGGTAGTACGTCCCATCGTACGGTCCAGCCAGTCGATACCTTTACGATTGCCATAGTTCTCATGAAGATCGACAAAACCACCATAACGATTCTGCCATGACCGCATACTTTCCTCGGGATCAGTAGCATCTCCTAATGTTCTTTCATAATCCGCCAACACAAATTCCTCCACACTTAATACATCTAGCCGCTTGGCAAGCGTACGCACACCGACATAAGAATCGAAAGTAAGAGTCGCTTTCCCTTCACTTTTCGCACCGCTTTTGGTGGTGATTACCACTACGCCATTCGCTCCCCGGGCGCCGTAGATGGCTGTTGCCGAAGCATCTTTCAACACGTCGATACTTTCAATATCGGCAGGATCAAGGCTGGACATGCCATCTTCCGTCGGAAATCCGTCGATAATGTAAAGCGGTTCGTTGCTTTGCGTAATTGATATACCGCCACGAACACGCACTGACATAGTAGCACCGGGCTGACCGTCTGTCTGTATAATCTGCACACCTGCCATACGTCCCGCTAAAGCTTGGGTTACATCAGACGAAGGAACTTTGAGCAAATCGTCGCTTCTCACAGAAGCCACGGAACCGGTCAGGTCTTTACGCTTTACTGTTGCATAACCGATAGCTACCACCTCATCCAACAATACCGACGCAGCTTTCATGGTCACATCAATCTGTTTTCTTCCTTTCACGGGTACTTCCATATTTTCCAATCCGATAAAAGAGAAAACCAAGACATCTTTCTGCGAATCACTAACGGTAATGGTGTATTTACCATTGATATCAGTAATGGTACCCGTGTTTTGTTTTCCTTTCACGGTTACATTTCCTCCAATCACTTCCAAGCCTTCGTTGTCCACCACCTTACCGGTAACGGTCAAACTCTGGGCATAAATGCCGGATACACCGACAAGAAGCAATAAAATGCAAATAATTCTACTTTTCATCATATTCTGTTTGTTATTTATATTCACTATGTTTCATTGTTTATCATTGATTTACTACCCGGGTAGATATAGGACTCCGGTCGGTCATTTCTACCACCTGATAAGCCCCGTCTATCTCGTCGTAAAGCAACGAGGAACCCGTATATTGTCGAGAGTAAAAATTGCCATTCAACGCAGGATTGTCTGTTCCATAACTAAATACTGCTTGTTCGGTGCGATGACTCACTGTCAGTTCCGGTGCCTTGGAAGCATCCAAAACCGCTTTGATCGTCCAGTCGCCTACGTTAAAGGTATCACCGTCACGGTTAATAATAGAAACAGCCTCATCTTCTACCTGAATAATAGCCAGGAAACGGGTGGCAGAACAACCGTCAACCCGTGCAGTCAAATGCCACTGGTTGGGATACTCCGCTCCGGTGATAGCGGGCGGCACTACAAAACGGTCCGTTTGGGACAGCGTAAAAACATGTCCTCCAAAAAGCTGCGTCATAGCCATCCATCCTTTGGTTTTATTATTTGTAGACAACGTTTTCTTTGTCGCATCCATCTTAAATTCCGTAGGACTATGCAACAGCCACTCCCAGCGGACAGCCTCCGATGCTTCCAGTTCATCATACACAATCACCGTATGAGGATGAAGCATCAACACATGTCGGCGGTATTTAGTCAACGGGGTGGCACCGAATCCATTTTCCGGCGTCTGCTCAATACCTGCCTGCTTGAAGTAGCCAACCCACATCGGGTCATTGCTGATACCTCTGTAAGCATGTGAAGCATCTCCCAAACAGTAACTGATATGCTGTCCGCCCATAGCACGCATCACACTGCCATAACCTTCGGTAGAATAAGGTTGTCCGATACCGTTTACCAACAGTGAATTATGCGCCCGCGTATGGCGATAGGACATCAGATTATGAGCATCGCTGAAATTCTGATAATAACCCGTACTGCGATACACATCGACACCCTTATACAACAGGTTAAAAGCATTCTGACTGGCAGTAGTGTGACTGCCGGACCCGAATGTACTGGAACGGAACGAGAGCGCAAGATCCTTTCCCGTATCTTCCGGAGCACTATGCATGGCTACTTCACCAGCGTCTTTATACCATACCATTTTATCAGCCCCGGCAGGAAAAGTTGTATTGTAATCCTGATCGGTACACATCCGGTAAAGACGCAATTCATAATCTCGACGCAACAGGTCCCGACATTCTCCGGCATACCATCCGGCATAGGAATTACCCGTTTCACATGCCAGATAGTCAGCAAAGGCGGCAATCAGACGGTTGGGTTCACTCCCCTTTTCACTACTGTCACCAAAGCCGTTGCTTTTCGATCCCGGCGGGCAAGTATAAACCAACGAACGTCCGGCATTCTGATACCACGGATGTGATAGAAAATCGTACCGACTGATAAATGAAAGAAGAGACGGCATATACGCCAAAGTCAATATATTGGCACTGAAATAACCGGTACCATTGTGCCATATACCGTCGCGATTGAAACCGGAAGCAGGAGCACGGGCTGTCCACAATTCATAATAGTACTCCATCATGGGCAACACTTCGGAAGAATAGCCCGGTTTGTCGTAAAGCGACAAAGCCACTTGAAAGAGGACACGCATATTCTGCTGCCAAAAATGATTATCAAAGAGATGGTTTTCCTGAAAACCGCAATTTACCTTGTAATAGTAACGCGCCACACGCATCATCAGTTCTTCGGCAGCAGTACGATCGGAAGCAGACAAATTATTATAAAGCAGATCGTAGGCTGCAACAAGACACCATGCGATGTTGCTGGCAGTAAAGTTGGATGCAAAAAGCTGTCCGTCAGCAGGGGGAGCGGCAATCAACGCTTCGAGAAGCTGGCGTAACTTTTCGGCATAAATTTCTTTTTGGGTCAGGTGATAAGCCTGATAAAGATAAGTGGCATGCTGCCGGAGTTCTTCGGCACGATTATATAAATCAGTCATTCCGGTGTATTCGGCGTTCAATGCCAGAGAAGCACGACTTTGTAGTTCTTTATATTCAGGGTGTGAAGTGACACGGTTACGAGCCCCCTCAATACGGTCGTCTAAAAAATAGTAAATACGAGGATGCAGACGGGGAGCATTTGCTAAGAATGTCTGAAAAGAAGGTGTTACAAATTCCGGTGTATCATTCTTCACTTCGAAACGATAGATAGCACTCCATTCACCGGGCATTGTCCCATTAAGATTAGTGGAACGAAAGCGCCAATACCATGTGCCAACGTCCAAGCGGCGATGAAGATTATACATACACCATTCCTGCGGTGCGGAAAGTAGCGTTTCGGAACTGCTGAAATCTTCAGTACGTGAAAGGGAAAATTGCAGTCTTTCGCCCGTCTTCATGGCTTGAGGGACAATAAGGGGAGCAGGATTCAGACACAATTCATTATCTGCTTTAGGATAAGGTTGTGTCCGTATCTTATCCTGATAGGCATCGGGAATTCCGGCTGGCGTCTCTGGCTGTGTACTGTCCGGTTCGGGCAGCGAGTCAGATGTACAGCTACAGAACAACTGTACCATGAACAAAAGAAAAACCGATAGGCGAAATGTGGTGTGCATATTATCTTTTTTTCTAGGTATAAGATTAGAGGGCTATTTTCAAAAGTTTCAATGTAAGAAGAAGGTAAAGCGGGATGGGGGGATCCCACTTTCCTTGAACTTCTATTGAGTAAGGTCGAATATTCTGTGACTATTTAAAGATTGTAATCATGGGGCGGCAAAGAGCTTGTTGATTAAGAGCTGTCTTAACACTAATGCCTGCCTCTGTCGCATTAGTTACTGCACCATTAGCTACATTAATACGTACTCCCGAAACATTACCTTGGTTATTGATGGTACTGGAAGCATAGTTCACTGTATTAATCGGATCTCTATCAAACATTTTACCATTAATAAATCCAAACTCCGGAATATTTCTGAAGTCCTCACTACCAGTAGCAGGCACCTCTTTCATAGTGAACAACGTACCCATAAACGCACTCAATTGCGGCAATGTAGGAATATACCATGCACTCAAATTCTCACTATCAGGAGCATGTTCTCCCACCCATTTCTCATAAGTTGTTTTAAACGCAACATCTCCAAGACCTGTTAATAAAACGTCCGTAGTCTGTGTTCCATTTGTCACACTGGCAACTGTTTCGGTCAAAGTAGTCAATAATTCAGTATTAAGAGTTTGACGACCAGTCGCCACATTTTCAATCGCTACCGCATATCCGGCAATTGTCTTGCCCTGAAGTGCTACAGGATAATTAGCCGACACATCACTACCAATAGCCTCCATTTTGAAAACAATACCGATAGCATCTGCTGCATCACGTACCACTTTACCTTCAGCATTGATATAACTACCAACCTTCATTTCCAATGCTTCATAATCCGGATCCACTCCTACTTCAATGTCAAAGTTTCCATCTCCGATTTCAAATTTAGCCATAATCTGCATATTAGCGTCCAAAGGTAATGTATTTGCCGGTATTTTAATCTCTTTACTATATCCGCCACTCAATGCCATGGTTATTTCTTCTGTAAATTTACTTACATTTGAAGGAGCAAAAAAGAAATTAGCGAACCAATTGCCATCCGCAGAAGCAAAACCTGCATTTGTATAAGTCACAGGAGTCGTAGCAGAACATTTACCCTCTAAAATATCATATCCGCTCAAAGCGTTATATTTTATTTCCAGTTTATTAGCTGCCGCAGCTACTTCCGGATTCTTCGGTTTTACGCTCACATTGGCAAACGGCCGCTTCAATGTCACACTGGCATTACCAATCGTTTCCAATTTTCCGCAGAAAGCGTCGCTGGCTGCCATCAACGCATCATTAGTCAGATCGAATGATGCAGTATTATATCCTACTGCTCTCAAATCAGCAGTGTTATATACTTTATTAGCGGCACCGCTTTCCGGTACATATTCAGCCCAAAACAATGCTTTCGACACTTCTTTTTGTTCATCTACGGAAATAGTGAAAGATACCTTACCGTCTGTAATCGGTTTAGTTACCTGATCGCCTATCTTATTGCCATCAGCATTCAGTAATTGCATGATACATTGCATCGTATAACCGTCAGGAATGGTAACCGCACGGCTAAAGACGTTATTTACAGGAGCCTGTACAGAGATAGTAACAGGAGCATTGATTTCTGTTCCGTTGTCCGAAACGATTTCTTCTTGTCCACAGGATGCAAAAAGCACTACGAACAAAGCCATTAGCGAATAAAATAAGTTCTTTTTCATGATCTTAATTGTTTTATGGTTAAGCTATTTTTAATTGATTTGTCTATTTTATAATTCTCCAAGATCTACCTCCAGATCACCTTCATAATCGGGGTCGATCCCTATTCCTCCATTGATATCGGAAGTCAGGAAGTTACCGCGTACCGTTGTGTTTTTGCCCCGTTCGCAAGGAATACGGAAAGCTGTACGTGCCAGCACTTCATTCTTCTCATTCAAGATTTCGAGTTCTACAGGAATAGAAACGGTTTCTCCGGCATCGGTCAACACATAGTCGAATCCCAGTTTCAGTTCTTTCGTACCATCGGCAGGGCGTTCAAAGGCCACTTTATATTCCATGTACATGAGCGAGTTCTTGGGTACATCGTCCCACAAATTGTAGCCGGTAGGTAAATAATCACTGTACTTCACACGAGCGGTAAAACTTTCACCTTTCAGTCCGCCTGTGGACAGTTTATTGAGAAACGTTGCCACATCTTTAGCCACCAGTTCATAGCGTGCTACGGGGCGATACAGTTCAACGTCAAGACTTGTTTCAGCTCCCCAATGATTGCGGAAAGAAGTCAGGTCTGCCATAGCAGAAGCAGCAAAAACATCTTTATAGCGGCTATTCCCTATATACTTTCCGGCAGGAAGGATAAAAGCCAGATTCTTGGCATCGTAAACAAGTCCCTGTTCCGGTGTCTCCGCATTCACATAATCGGCCCACACCAGGATGCGGTAATTACGGGCGTGCAGCTTCATACTAACAGACAGACTGGCACGGTTAAAATCCTCTTCATATACCGTTTGCCGTGCCGCCACCTGTCTATCCAGATAGGCTTCTACGATGAAACGACGCAGATAGTTAGTTTCCGACGCACGGGTGATGGTCACCGGTGCTCTTTCTGCCAAACTTAGATTCATTGCCAGATTAAGGTTGAGTGTTACAGCTGTCGGGTCCACTCCCAGTTCTCCTTCGGGAGTCATTTCCGGTTCTTCGTGCAGGCTGCATCCATTCACCAGCAGGGTGATGAACAACAAGAAAGTGCACTGTGCCAGTATATATAAATTTCTTCTCATATTGTTATTTTATTTATATGTATGTTCCTATCTAAGGTTAGAAGCGGTAGACCAACGATGCTCCCACACGGGTTATCCCCCAGTAATGACGGACACGCGTATCCAGCTGTGCGCCGTTGTCTACATTATAATAGGTGTTATACTTCATGTTGGCATATCCCACTCCCAGATTAAATTCCGCTCCCCAGTGTTTGGAAAGAGGGAGTTTGTAACCGTAGCTTATTCCGGCTCCCAACAGCGGACGATCAGTATCTTGATAACGGTCATCGTTCCACTTTACGTTAAACCATGCCACGTGGGCGTGCAGTCCGACAAAGTGTCCCCGTCCTGTTTCATTTCCTATCCACCAGCGGGCTTCAGGTTGCAATGCTACCGTACGCACGCCGTGCTTATCCCCCAAGTCCCACAAACTGCAAGTCAACGGCAACTCTACCGTGATCTTTTTATGCACCTGCATTTCCACGGCAAGGTTCAGCAAAGCACAAGCATCATATATTACATTCGTTTTCAGTGCCAGATAGCGTTGACCATCAAAGGCAGCCGCTTTCTTTCCTGCATTCTCTTTGCCGGATTGGCGTTTATCCTCCTCCTTTTTTGAAGAAGTCGCAACTGCTGTTTCCTGCTTTTTCCCGCCGGGCTTGTAAACCGTAGTTTCCTCCGGAGCTGCCGAAGTCTGTACACGGGGTTTACCGGGAGTCTGTGCCGACAAGACGGTTATGCCCGATAATGCAGCCAACAGACATATAGTTCTCATATTAAAAGTAGAGTGTCTCATATATTCGTATCTTTCATGTTCATTGATCAGATTTCCAGTTCGGGCACTGTATCCCTCATTACCGTTTCGTACCCATCCTCATTGATGACAGTAGCTTCACCTTTATAAGTGATATTCACCTTCTCTTGAGTGCTGCGGATAAAGAATGAAGGAGCACCGTCGGATTTCAGGTTTACACTGATTAGCCATCCGCCCACTTTGATACGTCCATCAGACAAGATTTCAGGGTCTTTGGCAGGATATTTCAGTGCATGTGTATTGATGATAGTGGCAAAACGATATACTTGTGCTTTTTCCGATGTAGCGGTGAAATGCCAGTGATTAGGATACTTCTTGAACACCCCTTTGTCATCAGCACGTAGCCAGTTGACTGCCGGATAGAAAAAACGGCTCGTTGTATCTGTCTGCAATGTTCCGGTGGAGAAAAGATAAGCGTCTGATGCTCCTCCGCGGTTCGTGGCTTGAATATGCACGAAGCGATGATTCGATTGATCCACTGTCATGGGATTTTCTGTGGTATGCAGCAAATAACTCCAGTTTACAGGTTCGTCTGCCACGAGTTCGTCATAGATAAAGATGAGTCCTGTCTTTCCCAAATTGACAATATGACGGCGGAACGTTTTCACATGGTTCTCATCCCAGCCATTTTCGGGCGTATAATGCACCTCCGACTGTTCGCCGCGTGTCAGCCAAAGCGGTGAAATCACTTTTCCGTAAGCATTGGAAGCATCACCCAGCACATACCCGATCTTCTCGCTGGCATAATAACGGGGAATCCATCCATATCCTTCCGTACCGATACGTTGTCCCATACCGTTCACCAGAATTGTATTGTGAGCACGCGTGGCACGATGACACAACATACTATGTACGTCGGTAAACTCAATGTGGTGTCCGCTACTGTAAAATAATGGTTTTCCACCATAGAACGTATTGAAAGCATTCTGATTGGCAAGTGCATGAGAGGTAGAACCATAAGGGCTTGACCGGAAACTCCACATCGCATTTCCACCTACTCTGTCCCAGTTCGTCTGGAAAGAGGCAAGTCCTGTTGCGGGGAAGACGTATCCTGCAGGGAGTGCTGTCAATCCTTCACCTTCCGGCAGAGGTTTATCACATTGCAGGCGGAACCAGGCAAGATCACCGGGCTTACTCAATAAGGCTTTCTTCATATAATCCGGTTCCACCTTCAATGTGCGGCGTACGAAATCAGCGGCATAAGTGTTTCCGGTAAGGCGTGCCAGCGCATCCAAATAACCTATACGGATACTGTTTGGACGTGCCACATTCTGATGCGAACTTCCGTTTCCTCCAGATTTGGAAAAAGGAGGCTGCTGGAAGATGGTATACATGATATTTCCCTGATACCAAGGATCGGAAAAGAAGTCGTAACCGGTCAGTTTGCTATAATAGTAAGGCACTTCGACTAATGTACGGGTGTTGACCGTAAAGTAAGAATCGCCATTGTGCCAGCCACCGTCTTTGTTCAATCCGGGAAAACGTGCCAACCAGACGTTATAACAGTAATCCACCCATGTATCGGCTTCCGGCAGATCGCCATATACACTGAATGCCGCCATTGTAAGGATGCGAAGTGTCATCTGCCACACATGATTGTCGGCGATGTGGTTCTCCATCCGGTTATTAAAGTTCTCATACATTTCACCACCTTTATTTTTGATGGCTTCCAGCAATGCTTTCTTTTGTGATGTATTCAACCGGTCGTAGAAAGAATCATAAGCCATAGAGCAGAGAGATAATAAGCTAGAAGCATTAAAATCTCCTTTCACATTCTTATCTTTATCCCAGTCGGCCATAATAAATACCCGTTTGATGGCTTCGTCAGCATATTTAGTATCCTGCGTCAGCAACCAAGCCCGTATCAATGCTTCGGTATTTCCCTCTTCCGCATCGATGATGCGCCGGCTCTCACGAGTGAGGTATGAATTTATCTGCATCTCGTTCTTCAGGTTCTTCACCTGCGAGACATTAATATCTTTCACTGATTTCATTGGAGTCTGAAGTACCTGATCTGCACGCTCAAGATACCATTGCCTTTCTGCCTTTTGTTTGCTGTGATTTATAAAGTCCTTCCATTCGTTCTTCATGATCCACACACGCGGATGGTCGGCAGGTAGTTTTGCCAACACTGTTTTCAATGAAGGCGGACAGAATTTGCCCGGACGATCTTCTACGGTGACTTGCTGTGTGCTTCCCCAAGTCACTTGTCCGTTTTCTACGTAACCGAACTGCCAGTACCATACCCCCGGCGCAAGCGGTTGTTCCGGATTATAGAACGGCCAACGAGTTTCCACCTGAACAACTCCGGACTTCAATCCGGCATCCTGCGAATAACGTAACCGATAGGTAACTTTTGTTTTATCTACCTTCTTTACTTTGTGTTCGAATCCATCCAACGGACTGTCCTGCGAGTTCATATCCGAACGGAGCGGCCATTGGAAAGAAACCGCACGGTCATTTACCACCGCTTTATCAAGAGGATAAGGAGTGGCACGCATTTCATGCATCAACGTTGTTTCCGTCAACTTGATGACTGCTTGTTTTTGCGCATGTGTCATCTGTGCAGCCACAGACAAGATTACGAATGAAATCAATAATACTTTTTTCATGATATCAAATGATTGGTTTTTCTGTAGGCAAATGTAGATAAACCGTCCGAAACGGAACTTTCAATTCATTTCTTCCTTCTCTGATACTGTCTAACAGGACTTTGTTTTCGTTCATTTCAACTTTAAATTCGTCCAAAACAAGCGTTACAGGAAGCTACAAAGAGGGTAAAAGGGTAAAATAGCCCCCAAAACGGAATGACTGGAATTGATAGAAAGATGAAGGTTATTAGTTCTTGTTTAGGTTTTCACCACAGAGGACGCGGAGGACACAGAGGTGAATTGGGTTTATGACTTACGGTGGTGACCCTAATTTTGATGCGTAATCCTCCTACTATAAAGTTGAAAAACATAAAAACATCTGCCACCTGCAACCAAACGCGTGTAATGCGCTAGCTGATAAGCAGTTGGAGCGTGGCAGATACTGTTGCAGATAGGTTGCAGATCAAAGTATCTGCAACACAGTATAAGCCTTGCATAAGCCAATTCTCCAGGAGGGCAAAAGTTTATTGTATGCATTAACTTCCCGTTTCCAGGCGGGGAACTGTCGTTTCCGGCATTAGAAATTACAGTTTCCACGGTAGGAAACGAGAGTTTCTAAGGCGGGACACGAGAGTTTCTACGTAAGGATACTGTCGTTTCCCCGTAGAGACACCACAAATTCTCCATAGACATCCCAATTATCCCATAGCTTTGCACAAAGGAATCAAGGCTTTTTCTTTGATTATATAACGCGTTGCAGATACTTTATCTGCAACCTATCTGCCACAGTATCTGCCACGTTCCAACTATTTGTCAATTAGTGCATTACACGCGTTTGGTTGCAGGTGGCAGATGTTTTTATGTTTTTCAACTTTATAGTAGACAAAAAACTCTCATTCATTTCTGTACCGGCATGAACAAGATTCACCTCTGTGTCCTCCGCGTCCTCTGTGGTGAACAAATGCATAACCGCAAAACAACTACTTAGTATGCTGCTTCACATACTCCGATGGCAGACAACCGACATACTTCTTGAAACTGGTAGAGAAGTAAGAAGAAGATCCGAACCCTACCATTCCGCTAATCTCCGAAATGGAGTAGCGCCCTTCAAGCAACAATTTACACGCCTTATTAAAACGGATGCGCCGGATAAAGTTGGCAGGCGGTTCACCGGATATGGAATTCATCTTGAGATACAGTGACGAACGGCTCATACAAAGCTGGCTGGCCAACTCATCAGAGGTGAAGTCTTCATTACTGATATTTTCTTCTACCACCTGAATAGCTTTGCTCATGAATTCCTCATCCAGATTATTCGAAGTCATTTTAGCAGTATCTATATCAATCGTATTCGAATAATAGTGTTTCAACCGCTGGCGTGCTTTCAGTTGATTAGCAATTTTTCCTTTCAATAAATGAATCGAGAACGGTTTGGCAATGTAATCATCCGCTCCAGCCTGAATGCCTTCCGTCTGTGCATCGACACTTCCTTTGGCAGACAACAGCAGGACGGGAATATGGCAGGTTTGCAGATTTCGTTTAATAAGCTGGCAAAGTTTGATACCGTCAATACCCGGCATCATCACGTCGGAAAGGACAATATCCACACGGTGCTCTTTCATAATAGCCAATGCTTCTTCGCCGTTTCCGGCGGTAAGCGTCACATAGTTCTGCCGGAAATTATCTTTCAGGTAATCCACCATCTCTTTATTGTCATCTACCAACAAGATAGTAGGCCGTTCTTCCTCGCTGCCAACTTCTATCTGATCGTCGTCCGATTTCTCTTCTGAAGCCACAGCCGACGCATCACCAGAGAAATATTCATCAGCCACCGGAAGATCCCGGAGAGAAGCAGATGTTTCGACTTCATGTGCCGGCAATTCACGTTCTTTCTCCGTGAAGGCAGCCATATCAGCAGGTAGTGTGACTTTAAATTCCGTATATTGAGCAGGTTCGCTTGCTACCGTAATAGTGCCGTGATGCTTTTCTACCAGCATCTTCACCAATGACAATCCGATACCCGTCCCCTTTCGCTGACCGTCTACCTGATAGAAACGTTCGAAAATGCGGGTTAGCTGTTCCGGAGACATACCGATTCCGCTATCTCTTACCGTGAAACCATAGGTATCTCCCTCTGTCCATAAGGAAAGCGAAATACTTCCGCCATCCGGTGTAAACTTAAAGGCGTTAGACAGCAGGTTCATCAAGATGGTCTCTACATACGTCCGGTCCGCAGGAAACAATCGTCCTTCCAGATCGGATTTTATATGAAAGCTGATAGCACGTTTCTGCGCATTTTCTTTAAACAGGGCAAAAGCATCTTGCAACAGTTCTTCCACATTTACCTGCGCAACATGAATAGGCATTGCACCTGCTTCAGCTTTACGGAAATCCAGTAACTGGTTGACAATGTGCAACAACTTACGACCGTTCTTATAAACGTAATCTAGTTTCTGT
>DXOJ01000406.1:17270-22044 GCA_019412865.1 Bacteroides sp.
CTGTTGTACCGGAGTACCTTTCAGATTGCTCTGCCCCAAGAGTTCCTCCAACGGAGCCAGTATCAGACTCAACGGAGTACGCAACTCATGAGACATATTCATGTAAAAACGTACTTTCTCCTGACTGATTTCTTCTATCTTGTTTCGTTCTATCTGTTCGATCCGGACTTGCATCTTCATTTTGGCACGGGCAATAAAGAAATAGATCACAAAGACGAGAAGCCCTAAAGAAAAGAAAATGAAAAGTGTCTTTGCCCACCAAGTCTGATACCACATCGGAATGATATGCACAAAAAATTCAGTGGTCGCCTCGCTCCACTTTCCATTGTTGTTACATGCCTTCACCTTAAACACATACTCACCGGGCGGAAGATTAGAATAACTCGCCCGTGCAAAGGAAACATGACGGGAGTAGTTCCACTCGGTTTCAAAGCCTTCCAATTTGTAAACGAACTGATTCCGCTTGCCAGCCAAATAGTTGATAACGGCAAACCGGATATTAAAAAGTTTCTGATCGGAAGGGAACGACATACCCAGCATCCGCCCTTGCTCGTCCTGATAATAACGCACCCGTTCACTTTTCATATCCGTAATCACCTGATTTAAGACAACGGCTCCTGTTACCACCGCATCCGGGGAATATGGATTATCACCCAATTCGTATGGCTTGAAATAGGCAACGCCCCCAAGAGACCCCAGGAAGAATGTACCATCGTGCGCTTTGCAAGCTCCGAAATAGTTAAACTGATCGTGAGGCAATCCGTCCTGCTTTGAATAGTTGAGGAAAGTACCCTCCTCCGTATTGAAGCAAGCCAGTCCCTTGTTAGTTGTCAACCATAAACGCCTCCGTTCATCTTCCAGTATATTATAAATAAAGTCGTTTGGCAAACCGTCTTTCATCGTATAGTGTTTCCAGGCAGTCGGTGCTCCTTCCTTATAGCAATATAATCCTGTGGAAGAACCAATCCAGATTTCATGACGGCTATCCTCCTGTACACAGAAAGCCTGTATCAACCCATGCAGATAAGCCGAAGAGGAAAGATGCAGTTCTTCCAGTTTCCCGCCGGCATACAAAAACAGGCTCTCTTCCGTACCGATCCAGATTCTTCCTTTGGAATCACGGAACAACGTATATATCAATACATTCTCCAACTTTTTATGCTTTTTAGCTAACGGATGCTGCGAAAGTTCGCCGGTCTGTTTGTCGAAAAGGTAAAGCCCGCTCATGCCGCCTACCCAAAGTGTTCCATCTGTTCCGTCTAATAAGGAGTAACAACTGTTAGTCAGGGAAGTAGAATGGGGAAAGGAATATGTTTCTATCCTGCCACTCCGGTGATGCAGACGACTCATTCCCCCTCCATGAGTGCCGATATAGACACTTCCATCTTTGTCCGTCCATATACATTTTATATTGTCCGACTTTAAAGCGTTGGCGGAAGTACCCGTCCGGTAATATGAAAAGACTCCGGTTTTCCGGTTATAATAATTTAATCCACCGTCGTTCGTGCCGATCCAAAGATTGCCATTATCCGGGTCTTCGGCAATACAGCTCACCGTGTTATCACTTAACGAATTCCGCCAGGCGGAATGTTGCAAGCGTCCGAATGCCGGAGCAAGGGGATGATAATAATTAAGCCCGCCATAAAATGTACCGATCCACATTCCCCCTTGATTGTCTTTCAATATAGAGCGGATGGAATTATGCCCCAAGGTAGTCGGATCTTCAGGAGAAAAACGGCAAATACGGAAAGTTCCCGTCTCCGGTTCAAGGATAAGCAAACCTTCCATGGTTCCTATCCAAACCCTTCCTTTATCATCTCCGGACAATGTCCTGACCGAGTTCGTAAGGAAATAAGCAGGAGTATTTTGCTTGTTATAATGATGTTTTATTTGAAAGTTGTTATCCACACAATACACCCCGTTTGTCAATGAAGCCAGCCAACAGTTGCCGGTTTTGTCGTCATAGAGCATATCGGAGATGGTTTCTCCTTTCAATTGGAGAAGAAGCCGGGTCACGTTTTCGTTGCGTACATAATAGAAATAGACACCTTCCGAAGTTCCCAACAGGAAACCGTCATTCATCCGGCAAACAGAATAGATTGTTTTTCCGGCAAGTTCCGGCAGCACTTTCATCCGCCCGGTCTTTTTATCAAAAACCACCAGGCCGATATTGGTAGCAAGCAAAAGCCGGTCGCCTTCCTCCGGTTCTCCGATAGCCAATACTTGCATCGGCTGATTGTCCGGTGAAGAATAATTGGTGAAATTATTCCCTACTATATTATAACGGGATAAACCAACCTGTGTGCCTACCCATACCGTACCTTTCGAATCGGTATGAAGTGAATAGACATGATTGTTTGCCAGACTGGTCGTATCATCCGGCGCTTTATAATACGAAACGAAACGGGAACCTTCATACCAGTTCAGTCCGTCTATGGTTCCTACCCAAAGCTTATTATTATGATCTTGTGTCAGAGCAAGCACAGTATTTTGCGACAGCCCGTCATCCACGGATAATCGCTTAAAATGAATGAAGCTGTCGGCGGCCGATACCGCCAAAGGAAAAAATAAAATGCAAACGGTTAATCCGAATAGGTACTTAAATAGCAAATGCCGGTCTTTCATGAGCTAATATTGAAGAATTTATCGTAAAGATAAGTATTTTCAATTCAATCTGATAAATGAATCCCGTTTTTTAACTCATATAAAGGACCGGTATCGGCTCAAAACAGGACAACCGCGCCAAAGTCCGACAGTTATGAATTCATATTTTAAACGCGGTTGCCCTGAACTTTAATTTTTTACGGTTTCTCTTCAAGTTAGTAAGACGGATTTTCTGATTTTTCTTTCAGATCTTTATAACGTTTCAAGGCTTCCAGATAATAATAATCAGCATAATTGAGCGGAGTATCAATCTCACTGTTATGCGGGAAACTACCAACCGAATGTAACAGGATGAAGCCATGATTTTCTCCTTCCTTGGCCAAATAATCATCAGAGGATAACTGTTTCAGGATATGCTCCGCATAACGGAAATATTCTTCCCCTTGTTTCTTGTCGCCATAACCACTCAACTCCAGTAATGCAGAAGCTGTTACGGCAGCCGCAGAAGCATCCCGCGGTTCATTCGGAATATTGGGAGCATCATAATCCCAATAAGGTACATAGTCATTTTCGGACGGACGGTGATCGATAATGAACCGCGCTATTTTATGAGCGGCATCCAGATAGTTCTGCTGCTTGGTGAAGCGATAACACATGGTATATCCATACACTCCCCAAGCCTGTCCACGCGCCCAAGCGGAAGAATCGGCATATCCCTGAAAGGTTCCTTTCGACTCTACCTCACCGCTATCTGCCAGATAGCTCACCACATGGTAGGAGGTCATGTCCTCCCGGAAGTGATTCTTCAACGTTTTGTCAGCATGAGAGATGGCTATTTCACGATACTTCGGATTATTAGTTTGTTCCGAAGCCCAGAACAACATTTCAAGATTCATCATATTATCAATAATCACCGGATAACTCCAATCGCCGAAATCCCACGAACGAATCAGTCCGACTTCCGGACGAAAACGGGAGCACAAGCTTTCTGAAGAATGAATCAAAATCAAACTGTCCGTTGGCTCCGGTTTCAAACGGATGCCCTGCCCATAACTGCAAAACATCATAAAACCCAAATCGTGATTACCCGTATAATATTGCATATCCTGCAGACGGTCCGTATATTTACGCGCCTCTTTTGCGAGAGCCTCATCACCAGTCAACTCGTATGCCAGCCACATGGAACCGGGATAGAAACCACTCGTCCAATCTGTGGGGTGCTCCAGTCTGTACTTTCCTTCTTTAATAGAACGGGGAAAACAGGCGGTATCCGGTTCATTCTTCAATTGTTCTGCCATATAAAGCAACTGATGTCCCGATGTTTTCACTGCATGGTCGAACCATGCCATCTCATTTCCTTTTGAAGCATCGCAAGCAGTCAGGAGCGCCATACTCCCTACCGCCAGTAAAAGTTTGTTTTTCATTGTTCCACTTTATTTTGTTACTGTATTCTATTACTGGCAACAAAGTTAGAGCAAGTCGCGGACAGACCCTTTGCAAATCTATTTTTTCATTTTCGTTTCTATTTCTACGGACTTTGATTTTGTCCAAAAGTGCTTTGTTTTTATCTTTTATAGAAAAACAGGCACAGATTTTACCCAATAAGCTGTTGTCAGACATAACCAAACAACTATGCAGCCTTTTGCAAAATCCGTGCCTCCACCAAAAAGTACGCGCTCTTCTATCTCACAATATCTTCCGGGAATTTAGCCGGCATCTCCACCCTCTTCCAGGTTTCATAATACCAGGTGTTCAACTCATTTCCATTCAAATCATTCTTGATAAAATATTTCAGATGGAGATAATCATTGTCCTTAATCTCAAATTCCAAAATATTGTCCTGATTGTCCAGCATCGGGAGATGAATGTTCTTCTCGATACTTTCCTTATAAGAATCGTCCGTGAGTTGTTTATAAGTACCGTATCCAGTAATAATCGCATCCGCACCGGGAATAATGGTAAAGTTAACAATTTGTCCGTCATCACCCAATACTTTAAATGTATTACTGGGTTTCAACGCTCCCGGAACATCGGGAGACTCGGATACATAATGGCAGAGCTGCCAAATACCTTTCAAATCGGCCGCTTTGAATTTGGTTTTCTTCTGGGCCGTCGCACCTGTTACCGCTAACAACATTATTGAAAGCATGGTAAAGAAATAGAGCTTTTT
>DXOJ01000407.1 GCA_019412865.1 Bacteroides sp.
ACCATAGATAGTATGATGGTGCTTACCGTATTCTTCGGCAGCGGGTAGTAACTCATCAAGCGAGATAAATACCATGATACCGGCAATCATCCCGAAAATAACGCCGAAAACATGGTCATTGAGGAATGGTGCCAAGATAAGATAGCCGATGACGGCTCCTACCGGCTCGGCCAATCCCGATAGAAATGAAAGCCAAAAGGCCCGTTTACGATTACCTGTAGCATAATAGATCGGAACGGAGACGGAAATGCCTTCGGGTATATTATGTATGGCGATGGCACAGGCAATAGGTATAGCAATGTTTATATCCTTCAATGCTGCAAGAAACGTAACCATACCTTCCGGGAAATTGTGTATTGCCAGCACCAAGGCTGTCACTACATCGACGCGTAATAATTGAGGCTTTATTTCAGTCTTTCGTTCTTCCTTTAAGCTCATTTCTTCCACCCGATGCATTTCGTGTGGATTTTCGTAGTGAGGAATTAGCTTATCAATAAGTAGAATCAATACGATTCCCCCGAAAAAAGAAAGTGTGGAATGAAGAGTTCCGTCGTCCTTGCCATGTATATTGGCAAGAGTCTGCAAAGAAGAGGCAAACAGATTGGCGAAAGACATATAAATCATTACTGCTGTTGAAAATCCCAATGAAAGAGAAAGGAATGAAGTATTGGTGCGCTTAGCAAAAAATGCAATCGCACTGCCTATCCCTGTGGATATACCGGCAAACGATGTTAGGAAAAATGCTATAAGTACTGGTTGAGACATGGCTATGATGGATTGGAAGTTAGTGCGTCAAAAGAGAACAAAAGTTTGTTTTGTTCAGAAGCAAAGCGAGCCGCTCTTTGCAGGCGGCTCGCTCGGTAGGAGAAACAGTTAGATTTAGAAATAAGACGTTTCATGCTTTTGGCAACTAAGTTTAGTTCGGTCAGTCTGCGGATGTACGATGTTGGTACTTTGATCTTTCGTCCCAATAATTTCTTTGGGCAAAACCTTTCCGATACGGGAGACTGCCCTGCTTTGCGTAACCCATGACTCCTCGCAGAAGAAAAGCCCGTTGACTCCTTGTACGAGTGTTAATTCGTCGTTGCTGATGATGTTGATGATACTCATATGCTGATTATTATTTAGTGATTCTTCTGGAATGACTCGGCGTTCCAACTCCTGCATCAAACGAAACGCTGCCTGACAAGATTGCAGCATCTGTCCATGCAGGCTATAGGTGTGGAGTCGAGCAGAAGGTAGCTGATGCCTATTGTCTCGGAATCAAATACAAAAGAGATTCGATTGTTTACAATCGTACAATCATTTCCGCAAGGCTTGCATTGCAGACAAGACGAGAAACGGATGTTTTGATTAGTTATCTCTTGACAGACAGGATGTTTCAATAGTTCTGCCTTCATCTTTCATTCTTTACATTCATGAGTTTCTTCCATCCTCCCGTGCTAAAGCGAATATACTCACTGATGAAACACTCTATCTCTTCGCAGGAAAGTTCCTTATGTTGCACCACCTCTTTCATCATATTAATCCACCAAGAGCAGGTGAAGTGCATGAAGAACGGAGAAATATCGGTATGTAGTTCCGGATGGAGTCTTCTCATCTTTTCCATATATTCCATCCCTATTGTGGCACTCTTCTCAATCCACTCTTCCAAATAATCTTTGAGGCGAGAATGCTGCGTAGAGAAAAACAGCAAATTTAATTCACTTCGGTAACGAGTTATAATGCCCATAAGCTCCTGCAAAGATGCACGATGATATTCATCTGAGATAAATATGTCAAGGGAGAAATTCTCCGGTCGGTTGTGATCTTCCAGCATCCTGTACATAGCAGCCAAAAGAGGACGCAACACATCAACCAGTAAATCGTCCTTACAGGGATAGTAATTGTATATATTGCTCAGACCAATGCCCGACAACTTAGAAATCTCACGCATAGACACCGACTTGAAGCCCTTTTCGAAAAAAGCTTTCTGCGCTGTTTCCAGCAATAGCTTACGTATATAATCCTTCGTTGTTTGCATAGGTCAGAACATAATTCTTTATTTTATAACGCAAAATTAGTCACATATTTTTTCGGTTGCAATACCTTAAAATGATGATTTTTTTACTTACCATTCCCCATTTATGGTAATTCAGCAAATGAAATTTATAACTTTCAATATGCTACTCCTAATCATATCAAAGCTACAAATACTCACTTATTTACAATCTCTAGCACTCACTTTTTTTTGTTTACTTTTGTCTGTAAACCGCTACTGACGTCATTAAATACATAGTAATATGAGCAAAAAAATCAAAGACCAAGAAGTTCTTTTGGTCAAAGATCAGAAGGACGATAGCCTCCGAGCCGTAGTCGGAGCAGATGGGAAAAGCGGACTGAAGTTGCATTCTTTCAAAGTCTCCTTTGAGAGTGTCGTTGCCAGCGTGCATGTATACCAATAGACGATTACTCACTACCAATATAAGGAAAAGTTGCATGCAAATGAAATTTATCATACGCCATGCAACTTTGGAGCCAATTCATAAGAAGAGGAGCTAACGGAGAAAAAGAACTTTTTCAGTGCCCTCAGATTTCGGGCTTCCTTTTTTATTTACCTTCAACAACTCCAAATATTCTTATTACATCAATCTTCGATAGTACATACACTTACACGGTTCCAATCCGGTTCGGTAAACATGTCACCTACTCCCTGATCTTCGGCAGTAATACGAGACGTATTAATCTTGTATTTATTAACAAGGATTGTTTTTACAGCTTCTGCACGTGCGGTAGCAATTTTTGCGTTGATCTCAACATTGCCTTCTGGAGAAGCGTACCCTTTAATAATGACTTTTGAATCGGGATATTTCTTCATGTAGGAGGCTACACGTTCCACATTCGGTAGCTGTGATGCATCCACTGATGAGCGACCTTGTCTGAAAGTAATGATAGATTCCGGAACGCGGGCAGTCTTGACTACTGTTTCAATGGGAACGACCTTTGTACGACATTCTTCCAACTCTTTATGCAAACCGCTAATTCTTTGGTTAGCATTGTTTAGTTCTCTGTCACGACTGCCCACCTGTTCGCGAAGTGCATTAATAGCAACATTCAAATCATCAATTTCGCTCTGATTGTAGACTTTTACTTTAGTAAAGTAATGATTCCCAGTACTCATCTTGAAGTGATAAGTCAATCCGGCAGTCAGTTCAAATGTTGCATTGTTTGCATTGAAACGACTCTTTGCCTGATTAAAATCACCTTGCATATCATATACGATAGCGGGCTTAATTCCCAATGTCCATGCTTTTGTTTCACCGAGGTTGAAATTAAGATTCAATCCGAGACGGGTAGACCATGAATTGTCATCTCCTTTACCATTTACATAATAATGCAACCACCCCATTCCGGCAATAGCTTCTATCTCAAACAAACGAGGTTTGCCCCGATAGCTTGCAAATAGATTTATTAAGTTAATTTTACTTAACAAGCTGACATCTAAAACATCAAAAGCTGTTTTACTCGGAGTTGTATTGATATATCCCATTCCCTGAAATTCCAAACCGAAAACTAGGAGTTAATTGTTTGGATATTCCAACTCCGAAACCGGGACGCATCCCTTTAAAGAAAGAGGCGTGAGTGAGAG
>DXOJ01000408.1 GCA_019412865.1 Bacteroides sp.
AGAACCAAGTATGAATAATTAGCAAGAGCGATTTTTTTGTAAGTCATATTGTTGTATTGATATTTATTGTATATTTGTAGAAGAGTAAGGGGAGACGAATATGAAAAGTCATACAAATAAAATATTAGAGTCTATTAAGCAGGCATTGACAGAGCATTTACCAAAAGGTGGCAAGGCTTTGTTGTTTGGTTCTCAAGCTCGTGGGGATGCACGGATTGATTCTGATTGGGATATTTTGATTATCTTAGATAAAGAAAAATTGGAGCCTGAAGATTATGATAAGGTAAGCTTTCCCTTAACTATGTTGGGATGGGACTTGGGAGCGCGAATTAATCCGATTATGTATACGATGAAAGAATGGGCTGCAAGTTGTATTACACCATTTTATAAAAATGTAGAGCAGGAAGGAATTGAATTAGTATGAAATTGACAGATGAAGAACGTAATTCTTTGGTGATATTACAGTTGGAGAAAGCTAAAGTATTTTTGAAACAAGCAGATGAGATGTTTGATCTGAAGTATTGGGATATTGCTTCCAATAGATATTATTATGCCTGTTTTCATGCTGTTCAGGCTTTATTAATACAAAATGGATTATCATGTAAAACCCATGATGGGTTGATAGCTTGCTTTGGCTTGAATTTTATAAAAACAGGCAAAATTAGTGCACGTTTGGGAAGTTTTTTGGCGCGTATGGAACAATTACGGCAAAAAGGGGATTATAATTGCATTTATTCAATATCGGAGGATGAAATCAGTACGATAAAAGCTCCGGCAAGAGAACTTATTGAGACTATTGAAGTTTTACTTGCCGAATCATAATTATTCTTGTAAGGATATCATCGTTAAAAGACCATTTTTTTTATTTTTTCGGCCACATCTGTCATATATGCCGGATTAAATTCTTCCAGTTCCGTACGTGGTCGAAATCCCCATGTCACTCCGCAAGCTGTTACACCGGCATTGGCCGCTGTTTGCATGTCTACACCGGAATCACCTACATAAAGAACATCTCCTTTTCGTACATCGGCAAGTTTTAATATATCAAAAACGATTGTTGGATCAGGTTTGACATTTACTCCTTCCCGTTGGCCGAAAACGGCAGTGAAATGAATTTCCGGAAAGTAGTGGGCAACCAGTTTCTCGGTAGCGGCCTGATATTTGTTGGAGGCTACGGCAATCTGAATGCCTGCGGATTGCAGATAAGACAATAACGCTGAAATACCCGGGTAAGGACGACTATCGTCTGCATTGTGAATATCATAATAAGGAATAAACTCTTTTCTTACCCGGAGCACATTCTCTTCTGTCTTTTCTCCTTCGGGTAATGCACGTTCAAAGAGTTTGTTGATACCATTTCCTACCATGAAGTTATACTTTTCTACATCGTGTGTGGGGTATCCTAATTTATTCAAAGCATAATTAGTGCTATGGGCGAGGTCTGCGATAGTATTTAATAATGTACCGTCCAAATCGAATATTATTAGTTTTTTCATTAAGGCTTATGTTTATAGTTAATTCTATATTTAAATCTTTTATTCTGCAAAGGTATACTAAAAAAATGAGATTGGGAAGAATGAGGCAATAGTTTAGAGAATATCGAATGAACAACAAAGCCGGAAATATATTTGTTATTCTACCAGATTGGCTTAACTTTGCGAAAAACTAAAGAATAATGAATGCAGAATGGTTTGAGGCATTGCCTGAACAATGTCCCCCAACGGATGCGAAGCGGTGCGAAGGCTGTTATTATAGAATTGCAAATGGTAATCCTGTTACAACAGAAGATTTCTTTTCGCAAAGAAAAATGCAGCCGGATAAGGTCTTTAAAGGATTAGGAATAGATGAATGTGTGACAAGGGCAGTCTCTCTATTTTCAGAGAGGGAAGAAGCGGAGAAAAGATTAAAGCTTCCTAAGTTCAAGAAGGCAAATATTGCTTTAGTCATATTGGAACCAAAAGATGGAGTGTTAAAGAAAACATTTGATATAGCACATTATTCTTGGTGGAGAACAAAGGATTTTAATGTTTTACAAGCTAAAATAGTCTGATTATGGGAATGGAAGATGTGTTAAGGATAGACAAAATTCTGGATTTCTGTGATGTGCCTCAGCTTTTTGTGGCAAGAGATGCCTTTGATACACTGTATCTTTGTCTTTTATATGATGATGAGACGGTTTATCGCTATACGGGAATACGTATCTCTACACGTAGACTTGAATCCTTCTTAGCAGGTAAAGCCGATTTGCGTTTACTCTATCTACAGCCTGAAAATGAACATGAGTATTACGATGTTGTGTTTCAATCGGGTGAATACCAGAAAACGTTATTAAAGGAAAGTGTATTGTTGGAAGATAAATTGCCGGCTGAGGGATATGTTTTATCTGGAGAGAAGCGCGAGAATGTGGTCATTAATTTGCCAATAAAAGACCGTAGTCTGCTTGCAGAGCTTGTTCGTAAATTTGGCTGGGCTTGTATGTAAGTTTAAAGAAGATAAAAAAGATTGTCCCGCTACTGCTTGAAAGTTGTGGGACAATCTTTTTTCATCCTTATATATACTTTGATTACTTCTTCGTAATACGGAACCAGTCAACGTCTGCCCAACCGCCGTCATTCGTTTTAATAGCCGGACGCGTACAGAACATACCGACTTTGGCACCAATCCATTGTCCTTCTCTTGCCTGGAAAGGAACACCTAATGATTCATATTTCTTTCCGTCGAGGCTATAGCTGAAATTACACATCACAATGAGGTCATGTCCGCCTTCACTACCCTTGATTTTCTTTCCGTCACAACTGAAACGCACTTTCAGATAAACCGTGTTTTGCGAAAGATCAACAGCGGCTTTCACTTCTTCTGGTTTGCCTTTATCTGCTCTGTCACATTCAACTTGCGACAGAACCAAACCTTTGTCTGTATTTTCTAGAACAAGTCCGGCATAATCCCTGCCCATAACGACAAGTCCGGTGCGTTCGCCTTTATTCTTTTGGTTAGGGCTGAACGTCAGTTTCATTGTTGCGGTAAAATTATCAGAAGGAGTTTTTTGTAATAAGAGGTTGGCTACATCCCACAGGTTCTTATAATCTTCTACTACCGGATAAGAGTATAATCTGACATAGCTTTTGTCACCTGCATAATACGCCCATTTTTCATTAATGTTAGCATGCCATTGCCACTGCGGAGAAAGTGTATACCCATCAAATTCGTCACTTTCTTGTGGAGTGCAGATAGGATATGTTTTACCGACATTTGGCTTCTTGTAAGTCAAAACAGGTTCTCCGCAGCCGTCACCGTCTTTATCAATACCGATAATAGGCCAGTCGTTCACCCATTTCATCGGTTGGAGATGCATAATGCGTCCGTAAGCACCGACATCTTGAAAGTGGAGGAACCAGTCTTCTCCGGTAGGAGTATCTACCCATGCACCTTGGTGAGGACCGTTGACAGGAGAGTTACCTTGCGCAAGTACTGTTTTCCATTCGTAAGGACCGTAGATGTTTTTAGAACGTAATACGACCTGCCAGCCTGTCGGCACACCGCCGGCCGGATGGAAGATATAATAATAGTCGTTTCTCTTGTACATTTTAGGACCTTCGCAAGTCTGATGTGCTTCGTGACCGTCGAAAATTATACGGGAAGGAGTGATCGCTTTTGTTGCTTCTGCATTCAGTTCGCAGATAGTGATTACACTTTTCAGTCCGGCACGACTTCCTGCGTATGCGTGTACCATATATACTTTTCCGTCTTCATCCCAGAACGGGCAAGTGTCAATGATACCTTTTCCCGCTTTCACCAAGACCGGTTCGCTCCACGGACCTTTCGGATCTTTGGCTTTCACCATAAAAGCTCCCTGATCGGGATCTCCCCAAAAGATGTAAAACTCACCGTTGTGATGACGAATAGCCGGAGCCCATACACGATTGCCGTGTTCCGGCCGTTCCGGAGTTTCGATAGGGGAGAGGGAATTGGGAACTGCGGCACCGATGATTGTCCAGTTGACTAAATCTTTAGAATGAAGGATTTGCAATCCCGGCAAACAGTTGAAACTGGATGAAGTCATATAGAAATCATCTCCTACACGGCAAGCATCCGGATCGGAATAGTCGGCATAAAGCACCGGATTTTTGTATTTACCGTTTCCGAGGTCGGAAACCCATACTTCAGATACATAGTTCTTCTGTGCTACTGCGGTGAAAACCGTTAATAAGCAAAAGGCTAAAGTCTGTGTCAATCGTTTCATGTTATAGATAGATTATTTATAGATATGATTCGTTGGTTTTATCTGATGGCAAAGGTAAATAAAAAGACTCTGCACAAGGAGGAATATTTGTGCAGAGTCATAGAAAAATTGGTAGATACCTCGTAATTTTTGTTTAGTTGTATTTGTTTCTACCCTATTTATTGGGGCGGTTATCTTTTATTCTCACTGTCACCGGATGAGCCAGCTCTTCTTTCCATTCGCGGAGATGAGCAAACCATGCTTCCGGCGTTTTATATCCGAATGTCTCTTTCATCGAGGTGAAAGTCGTGTGATACTGGAAATATTTATTTCCCGGGG
>DXOJ01000409.1 GCA_019412865.1 Bacteroides sp.
AGCAGCCCTACGCCAAAGTACCCCGCTTCATCGAACTTCCATCCCGCGAGAAAAATCATTACCTGATGTTTACCGAAGATATAATCAAGGCAAACCTCAACCTTATTTTCCCCGGCTACGATGTTGATTCCAGCTACTGCATCAAAATCTCCCGTGACGCTGACATATTAATTGACGACACCGCCAGCAGTGCCGACCTTGTCGCTCAACTCAAGAAGAAAGTGAAGAAACGTAAGATCGGTGACGTCTGCCGTTTCGTCTACGACCGTGGTATGCCTCATGACTTTCTGGACTTTCTGGTAGACGCCTTCCATATTCAGCGTGATGAACTTGTCCCCGGCGACAAGCACCTGAATCTTGAAGACCTGCGTCATCTTCCCAACCCGAACAAATCTCTTCACAGCCTCGAAAAGCCGAAGCCAATGAAGCTGACCATCCTCGACGAAAAAGAATCTATCTTCAACTACGTTGCCAAGAAGGACCTGTTATTATATTACCCTTATCACTCTTTCGAGCACTTCATCCACTTCCTGTATGAAGCCGTGCACAACCCGGAAACCCGTGAAATCATGGTAACCCAATACCGCGTAGCTGAAAACTCCGCCGTCATCAACACCCTGATAGCCGCCGCCCAAAACGGCAAGAAAGTCACCGTATTCGTGGAACTGAAAGCCCGTTTCGACGAAGAAAACAACCTTGCCACGGCCGAAATGATGCAAGCCGCCGGCATTAAAATAATATACAGCATACCCGGTCTGAAAGTACACGCCAAAGTAGCCCTTATCCGCCGCCGCGGACTGAACGGTGAAAAAATACCCAGCTACGCCTATATCAGCACCGGTAACTTTAATGAAAAGACCGCCACCCTCTACGCCGACTGTGGCCTTTTCACCTGCCGCCCGAAGATAGTGGCCGACCTCTATAACCTCTTCCGCACCCTGCAAGGAAAAGAAGACCCGAAGTTCACCACCCTTCTTGTCGCCCGTTTCAACCTCATCCCCGAATTGAACCGCCTGATTGATCGGGAAATCGCCCTCGCCGACGAAGGCAAACAAGGCCGTATCATCCTAAAAATGAACGCCCTCCAAGACCCCGCCATGATTGACCGTCTCTACGAAGCCTCCGAACACGGCGTACAAATAGACCTCATCGTCCGTGGAATCTGTTGTCTTATCCCCGGACAGTCATACAGTCGTAACATTCGTGTCACCCGTATTGTAGACAGTTTCCTCGAACACGCCCGCATCTGGTACTTCGGCAACGACGGCAAACCCAAAGTCTTCATGGGCTCCCCCGACTGGATGCGTCGTAACCTCTACCGCCGCATCGAAGCCATCACCCCCATTCTCGCCCCCGACCTGCGTGACAGCCTCATCGAAATGCTTAATATCCAGCTCGCCGACAACCAAAAAGCCTGCTGGGTAGACGACAACCTGCGAAATATATTCAAAAAAAGAGCGCCCGGCACCCCCGCTGTACGAGCCCAATACACCTTCTATGACTGGTTAAACAAAACAAATAACTAAAAAACAACCAACTAATTAACTAACATAAGAATCCCATACCCGTGTCCTGCAACTTACAACGCCCCACACGGCCTTCCCGCAACGTTCCCGCTGCACATCCCCCGTTATACGCCCTTACTACATGGCTTCCCTCGCAACAACCACACCGACATCTCATGCAACCTCCTCCACAACGCCCACCCCGCACGCCCCTCCGGCCTACTTTTTTCTCCGTCAAGCGAGCCCCCGTAACGGAGCGTCAAAAAGGGCAGACTGTTTGAGCGTAGCGAGTTTCTGCCCTTTAGCGCAGTGCAGGGAGCGAGTAGGAGAAAAAAGTCAGCCTTGAATTTTTCTTTGCTTCTTTCTTTTGTTTCAAGACAAAAGAAAGAAGATTACGAGACAAAAGAAAGACGATTGTAACATAAATGTAACATGTATGACACCTCCCTGCAACGTCAAATCCCGTCCTTTGCAGCCGGAAACAACATACACATATATTTATTATGGAGACTATTTATTTATGCATTATCATCTTCCTCTTTGTACTAGCTGTTTTCGATCTGATAGTCGGAGTCAGTAATGATGCAGTTAACTTTTTGAACTCTGCGGTAGGCGCCAAGGCCGCTTCGTTTAAAACCATTCTTTTCATAGCCGGTATTGGTATATTCATTGGCGCTTCCCTGTCCAACGGTATGATGGACATTGCCCGGCACGGCATCTACCAGCCCGAGCACTTCTACTTTGCCGAAATCATGTGCATTCTGCTGGCCGTCATGTTGACCGACGTAGTACTGCTGGACGTATTCAACTCCATGGGGATGCCCACCTCTACCACCGTTTCACTAGTCTTTGAACTACTCGGAGGTACCTTTGCCCTCTCACTTATCAAAGTACATAATAGCGATACCCTCGGTCTGGGCGACCTCATAAACACCGACAAAGCCCTCTCCGTCATCATGGCGATCTTCGTCTCCGTCGCTATCGCCTTCTTCTTCGGAATGCTTGTACAATGGCTTGCCCGTGTGATATTCACTTTCAACTATACGAAAAGGATGAAATACAGCATCGCCCTCTTTGGGGGGATAGCCGCTACTGCCATCATCTATTTCATGCTTATCAAAGGACTGAAAGACAGCTCCTTCATGACCTCTGAAAACAAACACTGGATACAAGACAACACACTGATGCTAATCACCGTTTTCTTTGTATTCTTCACCGTACTGATGCAAATCCTTCACTGGATGAAAATCAATGTTTTCAAAGTCGTCGTACTGATGGGAACCTTCGCTCTGGCTCTCGCTTTTGCCGGTAACGACCTTGTCAACTTTATTGGCGTTCCCCTCGCAGGTTTCTCCTCTTTTTTAGATTACACCGCCAACGGAGAAGGAAATCCGAACGGCTTCCTGATGACCTCCTTGCTGGGACCTGCTAAAACACCGTGGTATTTTCTTATCGGAGCCGGAGCCGTCATGGTCTACGCCCTCTGCACCTCTAAAAAAGCACATGCTGTAATTAAAACATCTGTCGACCTTTCCCGCCAAGATGAAGGAGAAGAAGCATTCGGAAGTACTCCGATCGCCCGCACAGTAGTCCGCATCAGCATGACACTTGCCAATGGAATCTCCCGAATAATGCCGGACGGCAGCAAAAAATGGCTTGACTCCCGCTTCCGCAAAGACGAAGCAATCATTGCCGACGGAGCTGCTTTCGACCTTGTCCGCGCTTCTGTCAACCTGGTATTGGCCGGTCTGCTCATCGCCTTGGGAACCTCCCTGAAACTTCCCCTTTCCACCACCTACGTAACCTTCATGGTAGCTATGGGTACTTCTTTGGCCGACCGCGCCTGGGGACGTGATTCAGCCGTTTACCGTATCACCGGCGTATTAAGCGTCATCGGAGGCTGGTTCATCACCGCCGGAGCCGCCTTCACCATCTGTTTCTTCGTAGCTCTCGTACTCCATTATGGAGGTAACATCTCTATCATCGCCCTCATCGGTATAGCTGTATTCATCTTGATCCGTAGCCAGGTGATGTACAAGAAACGCAAAGCGAAAGAACAAGGTAACGAAACGCTGAAGCAACTGATGCAAACCACAGACAGCACAGAAGCCCTGCAACTGATGCGTAAGCACACCCGCGAAGAACTTTCCAAAGTATTGGAATATGCAGAAACAAATTTCGAACTGACTGTCACTTCATTCCTTCATGAAAATCTGCGAGGATTGCGTCGTGCCATGGGGTCCACTAAATTTGAGAAACAGCTCATCAAACAGATGAAACGTTCGGGCACCGTCGCCATGTGTCGTCTCGACAATAACACCGTACTCGAAAAAGGACTTTATTACTATCAAGGCAACGACTTCGCCAGCGAATTGGTCTACAGTATTTCCCGCCTCTGCGAACCTTGCCTCGAACATATCGACAACAACTTCAACCCATTGGACGCCATCCAGAAAGGTGAATTCAGCGATGTATCCGAAGATATCACCTATCTGATTCAGCAGTGTCGTAAGAAAATGGAAAACAACGAGTACAACGACTTCGAAGAAGAAATCCGTCGTGCCAACGACCTCAACGGACAGCTTTCACTATTGAAACGTAAGGAACTGCAACGCATCCAAAGCCAATCAGGAAGCATCCGGGTGAGCATGGTGTATCTCACGATGGTTCAGGAAGCACAGAACGTAGTCACTTATACCATCAATTTGATGAAAGTAAGCCGTAAATTCCAGATAGAAACTGAAATGCCGTAAGGACGAAAAGCAAGGATCGTCCACTGAATAACGAACGAATCATACTCCGCACGGAAAGGACTGTCTGATAAACCCTGTTTACATAGGAGGGGGTGTATCAAACAATCCTTTCTTTTTCAGAAATAGGTTTAAAAAAGCTCTATTCTTTAGTATTTGATCTGGTAAAATTGTATATTTATAGTCGATAAGATACTTGAGACGATTTTAGATGCAATGATATAAAAACGAAATGAATGAAATATCAGTTAGAAATAACCACCTTACTGGTTCCTGTCAATGTGCATCAACTGTTTGAGAAATGTGAATGGCCTGAACTAAACTGTTTTGACAGAGAAATGGTTGAAGGCTATTTCTCTGATTTGGTGAATGGTATTCAAACCGATGAGGCTTTGGACGATTGGACGCTGACCGTTGTCCTTTATATCGGCACTTATTTGGGAGCCAACCATATCAGTATCTGGAAACATGGAATCACCGATACGGTAACTAAAGAAAAAGTGCTGACGATAGGTATACCTCTTCCTTGTAGTAAAACCATTCGTTGGGGAGTGAAGAAGAAAGGACGTTTTACGGGTAAAATACCGGATGAAAGCTTTAGGAGGAATAACAGACTCCTTCCCGTCAACTTTGCAAAATATGATAATATGGAGACCTATATAGAAGATAACATCCGGATAGCCCTTTTGAACCTGTTTGAAGTTGGTTTTACCCTGAAAGGATATAAAGTAAAGAAGCGGTAATAAGTAACTGAATTGTAATCAAACTTCTTTTTCATAGGGATTAAACTTGCTTATCCCGGCAGGAAAACGTATCTTTGTTGGTAAGAAAACTATAACCGCAAGTTCTGATTATAAAACCGGAACTTTTGATTATGTAATCAGAAGTTTCAGTTATAAAACCAGAACTTGCGGTTTTAGTTTGTCCTATAGGAAAAACAACTTTTCCTGTAGGGGAGAACAAGTTTTCTACCTATAGCGAGTAAGTTTTCTATTAATAA
>DXOJ01000041.1 GCA_019412865.1 Bacteroides sp.
ACAACAAATCGGTTGTAATGACATCGGTTTCGTTCTTTTGCCCGGTGGACGTACTTATAGTATAGCTGTCTTCGTGAAGGATTCTGAAGAAAATAATCAGGCGAACAGTAAAATTATCGCTGATATTTCCCGTATCGTTTACGAATATGTAATGCAGCATTAAGATGGAGACAAAGTACGTTCGGTACGAATGAAGATTGAAACAAAGTAATAGAAATTAGAAAATTCATTTATATGAAACTACATCATATCGCTATCTGGACTTTTCGTCTGGAAGAACTAAAAGAGTTCTATGTCCGCTTCTTCGGAGGAAAAAGCAATGAAAAATATATCAATCCCAAGAAAGGATTCGAGTCCTATTTTATCTCCTTTGGAGAGGGAACAGACTTGGAACTGATGAGCCGTACAGATGTACAGAACACTCCCATTGAAGAAAACAGAGTTGGACTGACACACTTTGCTTTCACCTTCCCCAGCCAGGAAGAAGTATTACGCTTCACCGAACAAATGCGTTCGGAAGGATATACCATTGCCGGCGAACCGCGTACTTCGGGAGACGGATACTTTGAAAGTGTAGTCCTCGATCCTGACGGAAACCGGATTGAGTGCGTATATCGGAAAACTGCAAACGAATCGAAAAACAAAGCAAGACAGGAAACTGAAATAGAAAGTATTCCCCCTGTGACGCTCCATACAGAACGTTTATTTCTCCGCCCTTTCGAAGAAAGAGATGCAGAAACATTTTTCGCTTGCTGCCAGAACCCGAATCTGGGAAACAATGCCGGATGGCCGCCCCATCGTACATTGGATGAATCCCGCCGGATACTTCATTCCACATTTATCGACCAGGAGGGGATATGGGCAGTGATACTAAAAGATACAAAACAGCTAATCGGTTCCGTAGGAATTATCCCCGACCCTAAACGCGAAAATCCGCAAGTGAGAATGTTGGGTTACTGGCTCGACGAATCTCATTGGGGCAAAGGGTACATGACCGAAGCAGTGCAGGGTGTCCTCAACTATGGCTTTGAAGAATTGCGGCTTAGCCTCATCACAGCGACCTGTTATCCGCACAATAAACGTTCGCAGAAAGTACTGAAAAAGAACGGTTTCATCTATGAAGGTACACTTCATCAGGCAGAACTGACTTACAACGGAAACATCTACGACCACCAGTGCTACTACCTGCCCGGCATCTCCCAACCTACTCCGGAAGACTATGATGAAATCCTCCATGTATGGGAAATGTCCGTTCGCCACACGCATGATTTCCTGACGGAAGAACATATCCAGTTCTATAAACCACTGGTACGGAAGCATTATCTACCCGCTGTTGAACTTTTTGTTATCCGGAATGCCAACGGAAAGATGGCCGCCTTCATGGGATTGAGCGACGAACTGATCGAAATGTTATTCGTACACCCCGACGAACAAGGAAAAGGATATGGCAAACGATTAATGGAATATGCAAGAGACAAAAAACATATGGATAAGGTGGACGTAAACGAGCAGAATGAAAAAGCACTCCAGTTCTATCTCCATTTGGGATTCCAAGTCATCGGCAGAGATGAAACGGACAGCATGGGCAAACCTTTCCCCATTCTCCATTTGCAACTGCCGGAAGCTGATTCCGCTAATAGAGATTAATTTCCCAAAAACGAAAGCTACATGAACCTACGTGCAAGATTATCCGAACGAGTACACATTGAAGATATCAGAGAGGTACTCCACTTTATACAGGATGATGAACGGCTTAGAGAAGAAATCTACCAACTGATATTCGATGAAGACGCTATCGTCTCCTATCAGGCATTGTGGGTATGTACTCATTTCTCAAAGGCAGATGTAGAATGGTTGAGCCGGAAACAAGAAGAATTGATTGACGCTGCCATGACCTGCCCACACTCGGGAAAACGGAGAATGATCCTGAACCTGATATGCCAGCAACCTGCCGCCGACCCGCCACGAGTGGATTTCCTCGATTTCTGCATGGAACGCATGATATCACGTGAAGAACCAGCCGGTGTGCAATCTCTCTGCATGAAACTGGCTTATCAACTGACGCGCTCCATCCCGGAACTGCAACAGGAACTACGCACAATACTGGAAATCATGGAGCCCGACTTACTGGTTCCTGCCATCCGCTCTGTACGAAGAAACACCCTAAAGGCTATGAAAGCAAAGAAAAATTGATTATTTTTATCACTTTCATTTCAATAAGTACAAATACGTATTTAGCTGTCAAATAAGAATATACCTATCAATCAGAGTATATTCAGATGGAATATTTGAGATATACCCGTCACTGAAATCTGAATACCGATACAGAAAGTAAAAAAGGCTACGAGCTTATTAATGATTTGATTTCCCACCGGTCCCAACCTCTGAATAAACCTCTGCCCTTGTGAAAGGAATACATAAAAGATGGCCGCCATACAAATAATAACAAGCGCAATGACTAGATAATTAGTCGTCCCTTAAAGTACCCTTTTCCTGCTAATAGTCAATATATTAATG
>DXOJ01000410.1 GCA_019412865.1 Bacteroides sp.
TCAGTGAAGAACCTTTCCTGAAAAAGACAGGCATCTTTCATAATCTGAAACTTAGAGCTTCTTACGGACAGTTTGGTAACGACAGAGTGGCAGCGTTCCAGTATTTATCTGGATATAAATATAATTCCGGTTCAGTTATCGGTGGAAACTACCAGTCGGGAATTACAGATACGGGGATGGCTAATCCTAATATAACTTGGGAAACGGCAACCAATATGGATTTCGGACTTGATTTTGGTATTCTGGGTGGAAAACTATCGGGAGAATTAACTTACTTCTATAAGAAAACGAGAGACATCTTATTGCCCAGAAGTGCTTCCGTACCACAAACTTTTGGTGCTACCCTGCCTGATGAAAATATAGGAAAAGTTGATAATAAAGGTATCGAAGCGATTTTGCGGTATAATGATAAGATTGGTAATTTTAGATTTATGGTGGAAGGAAATATGACTTTCGCCAAGAGTAAGGTCGTTTACATGGATGAAGCCTTGAATGTGGCAGAACAGAAGAAAAGAACCGGGCATCCTTTTGATCAGACTTATGGATTGAAGGCATTAGGTTTATTCCGGAGTCAGGAAGAAATAGACGGATGGGCTATTCAGGACGGACGTGGAAATACGAGTCTTAAAGTCGGTGACATTAAATATCAGGATTATGATAAGAGTGGGGTGATTGATGGTGAAGATATTCAGAGGATAGGTAAAAGTACGGTACCGGAGATTGTTTTCGGGTTGAATATAGGTATGTCATATAAGCAGTTTGAATTGACAATGAATTTTCAGGGCGCAACAGGTTTCGATCAATATCTGAGATGGGACCCGTTCAATCTTGAGTCTAATGCGTTGGCTATATTCAAGAACTCATGGTCGGAAGATAATCCGAATGCTAAATATCCACGCTTATATGCGGGAACTGTACAGAATAATCGGGAGAAATCTTCATTCTGGCTGTATGACGGCACTTATATCCGTTTGCGAAACTTCGAGTTGGCATATACATTTGACAAGTATCCGTTCTTCAAAAAGATAGGAGTGCAGAATCTACGCGTATTTGTATCGGGCAACAACTTATTGACCTTCTCGAAGATGAAGGACTTTGACCCGGAAGCTCCTAATATTGATCCTGATAATAATGCTTATTATTATCCGCAGATGAAGTCCTATAATGTTGGTTTGAGTATTGAATTTTAATAGAGTAGAGTTATGAAAAATAGAATATCATCCGTTTTTATCCTGTTTTTGTTGCTGTTCACCAATTCGTGTATGGATTTGGATAAAGAACCGCTGGATATGATTTCGAGTGATGCGGTATTTAAAGATGAGGCTCTGTCAGAGGCCTATCTCTATAAAATATATGGTTATATGCCTTGTGGATATGGCTTGTTCGTTGAAGCTGGTGCGAATGTATTAAGTGGAATGGGGATTACCGATCTGCTTGATGGCAGCACCGATCTGTTGCGTTCGCCTGCCGGATGGAATGAGAGTAACGGAGTCATGATACCGGGAACGATGTCTTCTACGTACAATCCTCTTGAAACTTGGGGACGGAGCTATGAAGCCATCCGTAAAGTTAATAATCTGATAGCGGGACTTTCTGATGATAGTCCTTTATCAGAAAGTTTTAAGGAAAGAGTGATAGCGGAAGCACGTTTTGTCAGGGCATTCCTGTATTTCGATCTGGTTCGCCGTTATGGAGACGTACCTTTGATTAAAGAGTTACAAAACTTTGATAATTTGCAGGCACTGCTCGTTCCTCGTACTCCTAAATCGGATGTTTATGATTTTGTAGAAACCGAATTGGAACAGATAGGAGAAATACTTCCGTATGCGAGAGAAATACCGGCAACTGAACATGGACGCGCTTCTCGTGAGGCGGCATGGGCACTAAACGGACGTGTATTGCTTTTTGCCGAACGTTATGAACGTTCCGCTTTTTTCTCAAAGAAAGTAATTGATGAGAAGTATTTTGAATTGGATGATGATTACAATGCATTGTTCCAGTCAAGAAGTGGAAATAAAGAAGTTATATTCGAAGTAATGTTTGATGGGATTAATAAAGGGCATGCGTGTGATAACTTGTTTATGCCCCCCAGCATCGATAATGGCTGGGGCTCTCAGACGAATCCGACACAAGAACTGGTGGACTCTTATGAAATGTTGGACGGAACTCCGTTTGACTGGAATAATCCTGTACATGCCAAAGATCCGTATACCGGACGAGATAAACGTTTGGCTGCAAGCATTATAAC
>DXOJ01000411.1:0-17728 GCA_019412865.1 Bacteroides sp.
GATACCACCTTGTGCAATCACTTCTTTGGTGGTCATATCGAACAATTTATATTTAATAGATGAACTTCCGCAGTTCAATACCAGAATCTTCATGTCGTTGTCGATTTATACTTAATAGTTTATATCTAATACTTATTTATTCGCTTTTGCTGCAATGGCCTGATTAGCTGTGATAGCAATCATGCGATATACATCTTCGATAGAACAACCACGAGACAAGTCGTTTACCGGACAGGCAATACCCTGAAGAATCGGACCAACAGCGTCAGCATGTCCCAGACGTTGAACTAATTTATAAGAAATATTACCAACTTCCAAACTTGGAACGATCAGCACATTTGCTTCTCCGGCTACTGGAGAACCCGGCGCTTTGCTAGCACCCACTTCCGGTACAAGAGCAGCGTCAGCCTGCATTTCACCATCCAAATCAAGAGTAGGAGCCATCTCTTTTGCAATCTTAGTAGCTTCTACCACTTTATCCACTACTTCGTGTTTAGCGGAACCCTTGGTTGAAAAGCTCAACAGAGCTACTTTCGGATTTTCAATACCGGCAACGGCTTTCGCAGTCTGCGCAGTACAAATAGCAATCTGTGCCAGCTGATTAGCGTCCGGAACCGGAGTTACAGCAACGTCACCCATGACCAAAATGCCATTCTTTCCGTATTCAGGAGCATGAGTCAAAAGCAACATAGCACCAGACACGCAAGTGATTCCCGGCGCAGTCTTGATAATCTGCAAAGCAGGACGCAATACATTACCAGTAGTGTTACGGGCACCAGCCAACTGACCGTCAGCATCACCGCTCTTAATCATTAAACAACCAAAGAATAAAGGATCATTCGTTAACTTGCGGGCTTCTTCGATAGTCATCCCCTTCTTTTTACGAAGTTCACACAACAACTGCGCATATTCTTCGTGTTTCGGAGAAGTTTCAGGATCAATGATAGTAGCTTTACCGATGTTTCCCAATCCCCATTTTGCAGCAAGTTCATTAATTTCTGCCGGTTTACCCAGTAAAATTAGATCGGCTACTTCGTCTGTCAAAATCATATTGGCAGCTTTCAATGTGCGTTCTTCAGTTCCTTCCGGAAGAACAATACTTTGGCGATTTGCTTTCGCACGCGCCACGATTTGGTTGATTAAATTGAGCATAGATATATTGAATATTATTATAAAACGTCCTTACAATTTGTAATTTGCGGTGCAAAAGTACTCAATTTTGCAATATCCACATTACAATTTCGCCTATTTTTCTCTTCCAAGTCTAAAATATTGTAATATTTAACACTGTACTCCTATTTTTCATACCTTTGCAGCGTTTTCAAACAAAATCAATAGGTTATTAGTTATGATACGTCAGTGCGCCATTTTATTTGGCTGTTTGGCTTTGGGTGAATTAATAGTTTATCTTACGGGTATCAAGCTCCCCTCCAGCATCATCGGTATGCTGCTGCTCACCCTCTTTTTAAAATTAGGTTGGATTAAGTTACACTGGGTACAGGGATTGTCCGACTTTCTGGTTGCCAACTTAGGATTCTTTTTCGTTCCGCCCGGTGTGGCTCTTATGCTATACTTTGATGTCATTGCGGCAGAGTTCTGGCCGATAGTGACAGCGACCATTATCAGCACCGCGCTTGTACTTGTCGTTACGGGATGGGTACATCAAATCGTCCGCAAGTTCAGGCTGGCACGTCAGATTAAGCTGGCGCGCAAACTTCACCTGACGGATTTCCATCTGTCGGAGAAACTGCACCTTAAAGATAAAATCAACTTAACGAATAAAGACAAATGAGCTTCTTAGAGAATAATTTCTTCCTGTTGGCTATCACCTTCGGGATTTTCTTCTTTGCCAAATTGCTTCAGAAGAAAACAGGACTGGTATTATTAAATCCTATATTGCTGACCATCGCCCTATTAATCATCTTCCTTAAAATGACAAATATCTCATACGAGACCTATAATAAAGGAGGACATTTGATCGAGTTCTGGCTCCGCCCGGCTGTTGTTGCTTTAGGCGTACCTTTATATCTTCAATTGGAAATGATAAAAAAGCAGTTACTGCCTATCCTTCTGTCTCAACTGGCAGGCTGCATTGTCGGAGTTATTTCAGTAGTGCTGATTGCGAAGTTCATGGGAGCTTCCCAAGAAGTAATCCTGTCTCTGGCTCCCAAATCGGTTACGACTCCGATTGCGATGGAAGTAACCAAAGCCATTGGCGGTATTCCGTCACTGACGGCGGCAGTTGTTGTGGCAGTAGGTTTATTAGGAGCGATCTGTGGTTTTAAGACCATGAAAATCATGCGTGTAGGCAGTCCGATCGCCCAAGGGCTTTCGATGGGGACAGCCGCTCATGCTGTCGGAACTTCCACCGCAATGGATATCAGCAGCAAATATGGAGCATACGCCAGTCTGGGACTGACACTGAATGGAATCTTCACTGCACTGCTCACACCTACGATCCTTCGATTATTAGGTGTCTTGTAAAAACAAAATCTCTTGATTTTCCGTTATATAAAGAGTTAAACGCAAAAAGCAATTTTATGATTCCATTTAAAGATATCACATTAGCAGACAAAGACACAATCACCTCATTCACGATGAAAAGTGATCGCCGCAATTGCGATCTTTCATTCTCCAATCTTTGCAGTTGGAGGTTCTTATATGACACTCAATTCGCAGTGGTCGACAACTTTTTGGTATTCAAGTTCTGGGCGGGAGAACAACTTGCTTATATGATGCCCGTAGGCACAGGAGATTTGAAAGCAGTATTGTGGGAACTGATAGAAGATGCCCGCAAAGAGAACCAGCATTTCTGTATGCTGGGAGTGTGCAGCAATATGCGCGCTGATCTCGAAGCTATCCTTCCGGAACAGTTCACTTTCACAGAAGACCGCGACTATGCGGATTATATTTATTTGAGAAGTGATCTATCTACGCTGAAAGGGAAGAAATTCCAAGCGAAAAGAAATCATATCAACCGGTTCCGCAACACTTATCCGGATTACGAATACACACCGATTACCCCGGACCGTATTCAGGAATGTCTGGATCTGGAAGCAGAGTGGTGTAAAGTGAATAACTGTGACCAACAGGAGGGGACAGGCAACGAACGTCGCGCCCTGATTTATGCTCTCCACAACTTCGAGGCACTCGGACTGACGGGAGGTATCTTGCATGTGAACGGTAAAATTGTCGCATTCACATTCGGTATGCCTATCAATCATGAAACATTCGGCGTACATGTAGAAAAAGCGGATACCAGTATTGAAGGTGCGTATGCCATGATTAATTATAAATTTGCCAACCGGATTCCCGAACAATATATCTATATCAACCGGGAAGAGGATTTAGGTATTGAGGGTTTACGCAAAGCCAAACTGTCTTACCAGCCGGCAACGATTCTGGAAAAATATATGGCTTGCCTCAAAGAGCATCCCATGAATATGGTAAAATGGTAAATCCATTATAAATATGATGATAAAGGAGCAAGTAAAAGCATTGTGGAAAATCTGTTTTGACGATAGTGAAGAATTCGTTGAAATGTACTTCAGACTGCGCTATAAAACAGAGGTGAATGTCGCCATCCAAAGTGGCGATGAGGTAATCTCTGCGCTTCAGATGCTTCCTTATCCGATGACTTTTGGTGGAGAGACTGTACAGACCTCCTATATTTCAGGAGCCTGTACGCATCCCGATTTCCGAAGCAAAGGGGTCATGCGCGAGCTTTTATCACAGTCTTTCGCCCGGATGTTACGGAATGGAGTACACTTCAGCACATTAATACCGGCAGAACCCTGGTTGTTTGATTATTATGCCCGTATGGGATATGCTTCGGTATTCAAGTATTCAACTAAAGAGATCGTTTTGCCCGAGTTTATCCCTTCTAAAGAGATAGCGGTCAGTGTTGTTTCAGAATTTCAGGAGGAGGTCTATTCCTATTTGAATAAGAAGCTTTCCGAACGGGCTTGCTGTATTCAGCACACATCGGAAGACTTTCAGGTTATTATGACCGATCTTGCCATTAGTGGAGGTTATTTATTTGTAGCCAGACAGGAAAACGAAATCAAAGGAATAACCATTATATATAAAGGAGACAAACATATCATTATCAATGAGCTTTGCGCTGATGATAAGGATGTGGAATATAGTTTATTGTATGCGATCAGGCAGCACACCGGCTGCAAGCGCATGGTTCAACTACTGCCTCCTGAAGATAAACAGTCTCAACATCCGCTAGGCATGGCACGTATCATCAATGCCAAAGAAGTGCTGCAAATCTATGCCGCGGCTTTTCCTGAAGATGAAATGCAGCTGGAATTATCGGATAAACAATTATCTGTCAATAACGGTTATTATTACCTGTGTAAAGGGAAGTGCATGTATAGTACCGAGCGACTGCCCGGTACGCATATACAGATGAATATTAGCGAATTAACCAATAGAATACTTCAGCCGTTAAAGCCATATATGAGCTTGATGCTGAATTAAATTTTAGGCACGGCTTACACGGATTACGCTGTTGACTTATATTAAGGCATGCCTCTAAGAGCTGCGAAACCCGTGTAATCCGTGCCTGTATTTATTTATTCAAATAACGAACCCGTTCGCAGGCTGCCAATAGAAACGCACCTACTCCAAAATTCGAAGTGGAGTTTGCGTCTACCACCTGACCGGGTATCGCTTTCTCACCAATCGGTTGCACATAACCAATCTTGCCATCAGGCTGCAAAGCAACTGTTGAGAGATATTTCCATGCTTTTTCAACCACCGGCTGATATTCTGCAGCATCTAGGAAACCGTTATTGATTCCCCATTGTAAACCATAGGTAAAGAAAGCCGTCCCACTGGTTTCCGGTCCCGGTGCATGCAATGGATCGAGCATACTGCGTGTCCAGTAACCTTCCGGCTGTTGACAAGCAGCAACCGACTTAGCCAGAGTACGGAAACGATCTATATATTCCGGACGATACTTATCTGTTTCAGGAAGTTCTTTCAAGACTTTTGCCAATCCGGCCAATACCCAGCCGTCTCCACGTGCCCAAAAATCCTTTTTGCCGTTCACACTTTTGTGTTTAGGATACACGTATTTTCCATCCCGGTAATAAAGTCCGGCCTCTTCATCATACATAATACTATCAGCATAGGCGAGGTATTCATGCAGTTTCTCCAAATAGAGCGGATTCTTAGTAATGTTATACATCTTTGTCATGACCGGCATGACCATATATAAGCCATCTGCCCACCACCAATAATCATGATTGGGGGTACTCATCTGATATTCCATCACTTCGCGGGCACGGGCTATTTTCTGTGTATCCGGTTCCATATTATAGAGATCGGCATACGTCTGAAAACAAATCTGATAGTCACCGAAAAGCACATAATCATCACTTTCACCGTAACTGTACTTCCAGTTTTCCTTATGATCTGATTTTGCCCCTTTCCATTCATTGTATTCCGCCCAGGCTTTCGAGTATTCCAAGTACTCCGGCTGCTTAGTCAAAAAATAAGCTTCCATATTTCCGGTGTGATAGGCGGCATTATCCCAAAAAGAACGTCCGTGTTCCGGATGATTCGTCTGCCAATAATTATTCACTTTATGAATAGTGTTTATCACTTCTTCAGCAGAAGCATCCTTCTTATCCGTACAACTTGCACAGATTGCACCGCCTAGAAAGAGTGCAGAAAAAAGAGTTACATATAGTTTCTTCATATCTTTATTTATTTGTATCCATATTCGTTTCCAATACATATATCATTTGAGGCTCAATTTCCGCTGTGCGTTCACCGTCTCCCTGACGGGTGTGTTGTACAAAGAGATGCAGTTTCCGCTGCTTTTTCCAAAGTTCCGTATCATGAGAGGGTTCCCAGGCATCCACCGAAAAATCCGTCAGATCCGTTATCGTCCACTTACTCGTACCCACATCAGTCGCATGTGCCATCGACACACGGCTTCCCCGTTCTTCGTCACGGAAAATATAAAAGACTTCTCCACCTTCTACCACAATACGCGGACGGGCAATAGGGATCATTTTCGTACCTCCCCCCTTCAAGGTAAAAGGTGTCTGGCGATCGGTTATCTGCCGTTGATGCCACATCTTCCCGTCATTCCAGACGATGCGGTATTGAGGAACATCACTGTCGGATTCCCGCCAATAAGTAGCTATATACGGATTTCCTCCTGCATCAGCACTCATGCTCGTCTGATTAATCAACTCACAGTTTTGAGGTAAACGACAGGCATACTCCGCATTGGACAATTTGATCGGGAGTTCATATCGTTCTCCACTCGTCTTATACCAAGTTCCCCCATTATCAAAAGAACGGGCATAACAAATATCATGGTTTGTTTCCACATGCCAGGTCTCGCGCCATACCCATGAAAGATGAATCGTCCCTTTCTCATCAACATATAACTGCCAATAGGCATTCCGTTTATTTTCTCCGTCGATCAGTATATCCTGCACACGAGTCCATTTGTGTTCTTTCAGCGAATAACGGTTCATTACCAGATTTCCACGACCCGAAGAACCGGAGCGGTAAACAAACAATAAATCTCCTCCGGATAAAGGATAGAACTCCGGATAGGTGACATTTCCTTCGTCAACTCCGGTCATGGGCATTTTATCCCCCAGTTCCAAAGAACCGGGAGCAATGCTCCGGCAGTAATTCAATGGATGTCCGTGATGGTCAAAAGATACGTGCATGTATCCTTCTCCATCTATCATCATACTAATTATATTATGAGCATCCTTCACATTTCCCTGATATTGGGTGCGATGTAATGTCCATTGTTCCGAATCCAGTTTCCGCTTTCCAAGTACCAGATAGCCATCGTTATCGTAATAACTGATATATTGTTCATCACCGTGTGTAACCAGCGAATTATTCCGAAAGACCGTCGTATTGACCGAAGTACAGCTATACCCCTTTCCCACTTCAACCAAATGCTGGGAACAGGCAATAACGGGAACGAGCATTATTCCGCAAAGTAGTAGCAGTATCCGTTTCATATTTATTTTTTATTTGTCAAAGATAGAAAGGTTCCATTTTTCATGCCAAGGGATAGTTATTTTCCCATCTTTTACCAATACAGGCAGCCATACATAACGGGAATCTTCCAAATCCTTCTTCTTCCAACGGTCGAACATGGCAATATATGCATTCTTCTTTCCGACAACAGGCTGGACATAAGTACTCTGGGCATAAAACGTTTTATCCGCATCCGGTCCCGTACAAGGATTTCCGATTGTCTTCCATGTTCCCATAATAGAATCGGCTACTGCGATCTCGGCTATATTAGGATCCCAGCCAGTACAACCGGAACTTAACATATAATATTTACCATTATATTTAAATACTGCCGGAGCCTCTCTCGATTCTTTTACGAAATTGCGTGTAAAACGTCCGCTCGGTTTCAGATAATCATCAGTCAGAAGGCTGATATACATCGTTTCATTATTTTCTGAAGAATAAAACTGATAAGCACGTCCATCATCATCCACAAAAACAGTCTGATCGCGGCTCATCGCATTGTTCGGACGAAAACTTCCCTGATAAACGAACGGACCGACAGGAGAATCGGAAACTGCCACTCCGGCACAAGCCTTACTGTAATCAGCACTTTCCACATGGGTCCACATTACAAATTTGCCCGTTTTCTTATTATAAACCACTTTCGGACGTTCCAATACTTTGGAGGGATGCAGGTCATGATTCGGATCGTCTTTAACTGCCGGAAGTACAATACCCTCAAATTTCCAATTCAGCAAGTCTTTAGAAGAGTAACAACCTACTCCGGTCACATCCGTACGATAACACTCCCACGTAGCCCAGTCAGGCAAAAAGGTTTTCCCTTTCTTGTATTCGCCATACCAATAGTAAGTGCCGTTATGATATAAAAGTCCACCACCATGGGCATTGATCGGATTCCCGTCCGTATCTTTCCAAACTTCACCGGGGATAAACTCCGTATACTTCTGTGCATGCACTGATACAGGCAGTAATGATATACAAACCACCCCTAATAATATAAACTTAATTATTCCACAATGTCTATTCATATTCATGATATTAAATAAGATTTCTTGTCTACAAAGATAGATGATACATAAAATATAAAGGTCTACTTATATGTCAAAAAAGGGCTAAAAACAATCATTCTCTATTAAATGTATGATATTATGGAGAATTTGTACTTCGAACTTAGTCCTCATTTATTATATAATACGATATAAACGAGGATTCCACTTATTAGCCCACTCCATAAAAGAGTTCGCTCGCTTTCAATCAAAGTCAATTCTCTGATCGAGCAAGTCATTTATATATACACATAAAACACCTTTCTTATATTCCATCCTCAAACGAACCTCCCCATATTTCTGCGGAGTATACCACTTGCCACCGGTTCCACGAGCCTGTGTTTTCCAACAATCCGATGTTCCCAATACATTTGTGCTGGTATATACCTTCCCTTTATATCTGATTTCAGGTTTCATCGTTTCTCCGTTTAGATAATATTCCAGATCACCGAGTTGCAACAAGCAACCTTGATAATTATCTGAGCCAAGAGTAATCGTCTGTTCCAGCACAAAAGGTTTTTCAGGATCAAATCGTATTTCTTTGCCGGATGCCGCTATCATCTTCTTCTTTTTTCTATCGGGGAATCCTTTGAAGTCGCAGGCTATTCCTGTAGAATAGCCTTGTGGATGTTGTAAACTGACAATCCAATCATAATAGTTACCATACATCCAAGTCAGCCGCAATGGGGTACCCTCTGAAGCCGGTATCATATAAGGACGGACATTATTCAGTTGCGAGTCTTTTGTGACTGCCTCCTTAGAAATAACCTCTCCATCTTCACTCATGATAAATCTTACAATCTCATACACCTTACCATATTTTCCCTCTACCGGTAATGAGCAATATACCTCATTAACATTCGACGGATCGATAGCCATACCGGCACTATAACACTTTTCTAAATTCGGCGTCTGATGAAAATGTCCACCGGCATTAATAAGAAAAGTCTTTTTCCACTCGTGTCCGTTCCATTTTGCATAGTAATAATCATGAGATTCTTTATTATCGCTGATACGTACCATTGCTATCACCGGATTTCCGTTCCTGTCCGAAGCTATTTGCCATACCCAGTCACGTTCAGAAGGATTATCCACTACCGTAGACGGGTATTGTTTCGCATAATCACCTGTCTTGTTCACCTTAAATGTGCCGTCGGCAATAGTAGAAAGTACGGTTCCCCTGACATCAGTCAACTGCAATGTTTTGATATCGATATAATTAAAATAAAGGAAGTTGGGAAGTTCATTATCCGGATGTCCCGTGGTGTAAGTCAAATAAATCTTATCTTTCCCGTTAGACATGTATTTCGCATACGGACGGGCGCCGGTAGATTGTACGATTTGATACGGTCCCCATACTACATCCACCTCATCTTTGTCGTCCGGTAATGAAAGCTTGGCAATAGTCGGATGCCAACCGATTCCACGCCAGCATAAATAAATATGTTCAGGATCATCCGACAGAATAAACGGAGAAGGATAAGTCGTATTATTTTTTGTTTCAATCCTCTTTTCTTCACCTAAAGTAGTAATATCCCCCGGTATTCGGGAGACTCTGTAATAAAAACAAGGTTCATCCGTATGTCTTGAATAGAAAATCATGATTCTTTCATCGGGCAATACAAGAAAAGTGGAATTGTTATGATCGTCCGGCTGAAAATACGAACGGATCAATACTTCTTCCTGTTCCTTCTTTTGAAAGTCATACTGCATCGCCTTTATATTACCATGAATATCGATGTAACCGATATATGTCTTATTTATAGTTCCCTCCTTGTTTTCATAATGCAAGGCTCTCGGATCGGCAAACCAACACCAAGCTCCTTCAGCTGCAACTTGATACCCGCCGCCAGTAGGATTATTTTCTACATTTTGGGCATTCAAATGAAAGCTACACAGATATAAAACGACAAAAATCCAAACAATCTTCTCTTTCATGATAGCAATATGTTTCTTAATTAAATATCAGTTACTTGAATGGGATTCATTACTCAAACGAAATAGTTTTTATTTCACCGTTTGATAAACAAACCGTCACCTGTTTCTTATCCTCTGACACATGGACAGATTTCACCGGTGTCAGCTCTTTTGAAGTAAAACCTCTTTTCTCATTCTTCTTCCATAATTGAAGTGTCACATATATTTTTTCACCGGATAACTGATCGGAAACCATATTTAATGCACATTTCTCACTTACAGGATGCACTCCCTCCGGATATACCGTATATGTTTTCTCCCAACCTGTCAATGGTATCATTGCCAATTCATATTTTCCGTTAGAGAGTACCGGAATATTCTGTTTACCCACCTTACAACCTGTTTCCTTTATATCGGAATCCAGACGAGGCAGGGAATAATGTCCCAAACAGATCTCCGTCGGCTCTGAAACGGAAACTTTATCTATCCGCAAGATTCCATCCGGCAGCGGAACATCCGCCAACTGATACTTCACAGTGCTATCCGTTTCGAGCACAGCGTCACGACGATAAATTCCATTTTCGAAACTTTTGAACGTATACAACCGCAACACTTCCCATTCCCCTTTTTTATTCCTTGTTCCATAATTCATGGAAATCTCCCCATTCTTCCCATCTGCCATCCAGGGGAACTCTGTATGGTAAGCCAGTTTATTATAATTTTCGGTACTGCGGAATTTCTGCCAATCTTTTGCCACAGTCTCATGACACCATGAATGCATTTCAGATCCGCCACAATTCGGGTAATTGGTTATCAATAGATTAGTTCCCTGCTGGAACTTATTATACACTTCCCCTTTTTTCAGTTCTTTCTCCCAAGGACCGTTATTTTCTGTAGCCGACCAATAGTTAGAGTTTTCCGGCAACAACAAACTAAGAAAAGCTTTTCCGCACCAATAAACACTACCCCGGCAACTATAAATCTGAACAGCAGGAGCAAAAGGTCCGTAGAAACCCATTGTCGGAACACCATCTTCCAGAAATTCCGGACGTTCTAAAAATTGCAACAACGTAGAAGAAGCTATCCTTCTCATCCATCCATAATTCACATTACCACTTTTGTCATATTCATACAAAGACAAAGGAGCAGTAACGGCAAAACGATAACAAATACTCCGTCCCCACATATTCATCCTGCCATCACGGCTGAACAGAAATGGATAATTATCAACCATGTCATGCTGATTTTCCATAAACTGCCTTGCATATTGAGGGTATTGTTTCTTCCCGAACATTTCCGCCCAAATAGGTCCGTAAGTCTGATAAGCCCACGCACTATAATAGTCATAAGCCGGAGCGTCATTGTACCAGCCTTCGCCCCGATAGCGTGCGAGAAGTTTTTGCAGGTTCGACTCCAGATAGCTTTCATTCACGGCATATCCCTGATCTTTCAGAAAACTCAAGATAAAGACATTGAAAAACATCCAGTTGGAACCAATAGTCGGTCCCTCTCCATAACTCAACATGGTAGCAGCCAGTGAATCTTTCTGTTTCTTAGTGAGAGGATTCCATAACACTTCCTGTGCAGCTTTCATCGAGATTGCCAAAGAGCCCAGTTCCAACAATGTCTGACTGGGACCTCCCGTACGATGCGGAATATAGCTCCTACTTTCAGGGTTAGAGATATTTATCAGTTGATAACGATAATAGTCTGCCACTTTTATCCCGTTCATCTCCAGTTCTGGATTATCTTTCAAAAGAGGAGCAGCTACAAATAGAGTCCGTGCCAGACCTTCCAGCTTTGCTACCGGAATTTCTCCCGTATTTCTCGGATATGTTTTATCCAGCTGTTTCGGAAAATACATTTGATCGTCTAATGTATGTATATAGTTAAATGCACCTTTTAATAAATACTCGCCTGCCTGTATCCAGTGCTGACGAGTCATTCCCGTATAAGGGCTTTTCTGATAATCCGGCTGCCAGACGGTGAATATGTTTTCCTGCGCAAAGACCACAGAGAGTTTTAATGATAAAATAGCAAACAATAAAAATAATGCAAATATTGCTTTCATGGTAATGATATGTTTATAATGTCAGATTCATCGCAAAAGTAAAGCTTTATATACAAACATTCGTCTGAATATCATTCATAAAAGCCCAAAATTAAGTCAAAATGCCACTTTTTATCAGCTGAATGATAAATAACTGCCTTTAACAGATAGAAAAGTCGTGCTTCATAAGCCGACTTTTTTTATCTTTGTAATCTTGAAACATAGCCATGACTACCAATAGTTTGAGAAACATACGGATTCTGCTCTGCTTATTTTTCTGTTTCAGGATGACACCGTTCATATATGCCGGTGAATTCCTGTTCACCACCATCAATGCGTCGCAAGGATTGAGTGATAACCAAATACGTTATATCCTCCAGTTGCCCGACGGAAGAATGGTATTCACCACCAGCGGTAATGTAAATCTATACGACGGTGTACATTTCAGCTATCTTCACCGCACCACGGAATACGTATATCCATTAAACCAATATAACGGGCATTACCGCATTTACCAGAGTGGGGATTCTCTGTTATGGATTAAAGATACTCACAAACTGATGTGCATTGACCTGTACAGAGAGGAATACATTCCTGATTTAGATGCTTACTTTAAGAACAGAGAGATACAAGCCCCCGTAGAAGACCTTTTTGTAGACGATTCAGGACACATCTGGCTACTCATAGCTAACGAATTACTGGAATTAAACAACAAGACCCGTATAACCTTGCCCGGCAAGTATTCCGGGAAATTGCAGGACCTGAATGCCGACAGTACCTCCCTATATTTATTCTATGACACAGGCGAAGTGTCCTGTTACCACATAGCCGACCAAAAAACCGTATACAACATAGCCGCTTATCCTGCATCCGAACAGGCTGAATATCAAAATACTTCTCTCGTCGTCAAAAGCGCAGACGGCTTCTATCAACTACGCAACGGGCGTAAAGGCGGTTTATTCTATTTCAATAGCCACAAGCGCACATGGAAAAAACTCTTCGAACAGAACTATACTCTCAATACCCTTATCATTACCCCTAATGGTGAGAAAGCCTATATTAGTTGCGTTCACGGGTTTTGGATTATTGACCTCCACACAGGAACACAAAAATACATCCCCCTATTGGAAACCGGAAACAGACAGATTGTTTCTACCGAAATCAGCACTGTCTTTCAAGACCGGCAAGGAGGGTTATGGCTCGGAACTTTCAATCGGGGATTATTATATCATCACCCGTCCATGCATAAACTGACTAATATAGGTCGCAATGCATTTCCCGTCTCCCCGGAAGAAGAAATCAATATTGAATCTTTCGCCGAAGATAAAGATGGAAATATCTATCTAAAAGCTCATTCCCGAGTTTATCGACTGACAGTCAATGAGCAGAAATCCCATGTATTGAAATCGGCAGCTATCCCTACAATTTCTCCTGAAATCCTGAACCGGTTGAACACCCCAAGGAACTGTTATTTCAGAAACAAAGTATATCATACATTATATACCGACACACGCGGCTGGACATGGGCAGGAACTCCTGACGGACTGGAACTTTTCACCAGCGAAAACGACTCTATCCCACGTACCTTCTATCGCGAAAACGGATTAAGCAATAACTTTATCCAGAGTATCATTGAGGATAAATATCGAGACATCTGGGTAACGACTAGTAATGGTGTCACACGCATCCACATAAATCCGGAGAATAAGAACATCAGTTTCACCCGGTTCAATCAGTTGGACGGTGCTTTGGACGGCGAATACATAAAAGATGCCGTATTCAGTTCTTCCGACGGCACTCTCTATTTGGGTGGTATTGATGGCTTTAACATATTCCATCCCGACAAGGACTCCATTCATCCGATGCTTCCTGATCCGCCGGTTTTCACAGCCTTACGCTTGTATGGAGAAAAGGTGAATACTGGAAAAGAATATGGCAACCGCATCATCCTGTCCAAGGTTGCTCCTTATACAACCGAAATCGAACTGGACTATAACCAAAACTTCCTGACTTTCGAATTTTCGGCATTGAATTATATCAATCATGAACGCACATACTACCGTTATCAACTGGAAGGTATCGACCCGCAATGGATGAGTACATTTGCAGGAAGACAGGGAAATGCGACTGTGGGGAAAGGTCTTCTTCAAGCTGTTTACACCAATTTACCACCGGGAGATTATACATTCAAAGTCATGGCTTCGGACAATCCTCTTCAGTGGAACGGCAAAGTGACAGCAATAAAATTAACCATCCATGCACCGTGGTGGAAAACAACCACGGCTTATATCCTGTATGCAGTCATTTTATTACTGATTGTTTTCACCGGTATCCGATTGTATATCTATTGGAGCAGAAAGGAAATGGAACGCAAGCATAAAGAAGAGATTCTATTACTCCGTATACGCAACCTGATCGAACAAAATAATTCTCTAACCTGTAGCATAGAAGAAACGTCTCCCGACCATCAGCAACAGGACACGGAAGAATCTGCATTTCTGGCACAAGCCATCAAACTGGTGGAACAGAATCTGCACGTCAATGGCTATTCGGTGGAGCAACTAAGCCGCGACCTCTGTATGGAGCGAACGGGATTATACCGCAAACTGGTGACTATGCTCGATCAGTCTCCCAGCCTCTTTATCCGCAACATTCGTCTGCAACGGGCAGCACAACTAATAACAGAGGGCAAGCTAAGTATTACAGAAATTGCGGAACACACAGGTTTTAGCAGTTCCAGTTATTTAAGCAAATGCTTTCAGGAAATGTACGGATGCCGCCCGTCAGAATATGCCGAAAAAGTGAAGAAATCAACGTGATTACTGTTTGTTTCAACCTGATTATTGTCCGTTTTACTTGCCTCTGCCCTACTTTTGCTGCATCATAAAGCACTAAAAACCATGAAAATGAATCTTATTAGAAAAGCCGGTTTCTTGCTGGTATGTGCAACAATGGTTGCAGCAGGCAATGGTACAGCACAAAATGTACAACGTACCTCACAAGGCATCAAGTGTGCCACACAGGGGATGGATGTCAACATTGAGTTTTATTCACCCTCCATTGTCAGGGTTTATAAGACGCCCAGTCAGAAATCTTGCAATAAAGAAAGTCTGGTCATTGTCAAAACGCCTGAGACAACTCCTGTTTCTTTCGGTGAAAAGGGGAAAAATGTGACATTAAGCAGTCGTCTTATCCAAGTGGAAGTGAACCCGAAGACTGGGGGTATCCATTTTTTCGATTCGTCCGGCCAATGTCTGTTGACGGACAAAGATTACGGAACGCAATTCACTCCTTTCAATGATGCAGGTGTTCCGTCTTTCAATGTCCGCCAGGCTTTTTTGCTGGATAAAGACGAAGTAATCTACGGATTGGGACAGCAGCAGACGGGTAAAGTGAACCAACGCAATCAGAAACTGTTTCTCCGCAATCAAAATATGAGTATCTGTATTCCGTTTATTCATTCCGTCAAAGGATATGCCCTTTATTGGGATAATTACTCTCCCACTACTTTCCTCGACAATCCGCAAGAGATGTCGTTCGACTCGGAAGTAGGCGACTGCGCTGATTATTATTTCATTTACGGTGGCAATGCGGACGGTGTAATAGCCGGAGTGCGCGAGCTGACCGGTCAGGCCCCGCTCTATCCGCTCTGGACACTGGGATTCTGGCAATGCCGCGAACGCTATAAAAGTCCGGACGAACTCTGCAAAGTAGTAGACAAGTACCGTGAACTGAAAGTACCTCTGGACGGTATCATCCAAGACTGGCAATATTGGGGATGCAACGAAAACTGGAACTCGATGAAATTCCAAAACCCACGCTATATCAACAAAATGGGTGATCCGGAATACATGAAATTCCTCCCGAACGGAGAAGACAGAAATGCTAATTATGGAACGCCACGCATCAAAAGTCCGAAAGAAATGATCGACTATGTACATAAACAGAATGCACATATCATGATTTCAGTATGGGCCTCGTTCGGTCCGTGGACAGAGATGTACCAGAAAATGGATAGCCTGAAAGCATTGCTTCACTTCGAGACATGGCCTCCCAAAGCCGGAGTAAAACCTTACGACCCGTTCAATCCGACAGCACGCGATATGTATTGGGCAGAAATGAAAAAGAATATCTTCGATCTCGGAATGGATGGCTGGTGGCTCGACTCTACCGAGCCGGATCATCTGGAAATCAAGGACAAAGATTTTGATACCCCCACTTATCTGGGTTCATTCCGCAGAGTGCACAACGCTTTTCCTTTGATGTCCAACAAGGGTGTATACGAACATCAACGTGCCACCACTTCCGACAAGCGGGTATTCCTGCTCACACGTTCGTCTTTCCTAGGACAGCAACGTTATGCGTCACATTCATGGAGCGGCGATGTAGTCTCTACCTGGGAAGTGATGAAGAAACAACTGGCGGCAGGACTAAATTACTCACTATGCGGCATACCATACTGGAATACCGACCTGGGCGGCTTCTTCGCATGGAAATATAACAATAATGTACACAATATCGCTTATCATGAATTGCACGTGCGCTGGTATCAGTGGGGAGCATTCCAGCCGATCATGCGTTCACACAATTCCAGTCCGGTAGCTGTGGAAATATACCAGTTCGGCAAGAAAGGAGACTGGGCTTATGACGCACTCGAAAAATATACTCACCTGCGCTATCGCCTTTTGCCCTATCTCTACAGCACTTCATGGGAAGTTACCAACAAAGCGGGCAGCATCATCCGACCACTCATGATGGATTTTCCTAAAGATAAGAAAGTACTTGAGATGGATACAGAGTATATGTTTGGCCGTAATTTCCTTGTCCGCCCCGTAACTGATTCGCTTTATACATGGCAGGACGACAAACAGAACGGCTATCAGAAGAATATGAATAAGATAGGAAAGACAGATGTTTATCTACCCGCAGGTGCCCAATGGGTTGATTTCTGGACCGGAAAAAGCCTGAAAGGCGGACAAACCATCCAGCGTGAAGTGCCTATCGACATCATGCCTGTCTATGTCCGTGCAGGTTCTATCCTACCTTGGGGACCGGCTGTACAATATTCCACCGAAAAGAAATGGGATAATCTGACACTTCGCATTTATCCGGGCGCCGACGCTGAATTTACTCTTTACGAAGATGAGTTCGACAACTACAATTACGAAAAGGGAGCATACACTACCATTGCCATGAAATGGAATGATAAAGACCGCACCCTGACGATTAACGACCGCCAAGGTAATTACAAAGGAATGCTGAAAAATCGTAAATTCAATATTATCATTGTAGAACCGGGAAAAGGTTGTGGTGACGGTGATGCTACGACGTTCGATCAATCAGTTTCTTATAAGGGAAAGAGAGTAAACTTAAAATTATAAAGTTTCAACTTAATTCCCACCATCTCACACTGGGGAAATAAACAGTAACCAATCGGTAGATTTCCCCCTAACACCTATTTTTTAATTTCACAAATACAGCCTTCACCTTTCACAATGCCCTATTCATCGGCATTTGCGGGTGAAGGTTACTCTTTCATCCGCCTTTCACCCTCCGTTTTCTTACCCCTGCATAATTCTTCTCCACCTGTTACTTCTAAAGACATATCTAACCTGTTTCCTACTCATTACTAACTAACTTCTTTTTCATTAATAACAAACTTTCTTTTGATTACTGGTAA
>DXOJ01000411.1:17738-24108 GCA_019412865.1 Bacteroides sp.
CTTATTACCAGTATGTAAACTTGCTTTTCATTAAATGCAATCTATAATTGCAAGTTGCGTTTATAAAAACAAAAGCTTTGATTATACAAATGCAAGTTTCATTTATATAATCAAAGCTTGCATTTATAGTTTTCTTATAAGGCAAAGAAAGTTTGGTTCCTATACAAAAGAAGTTTATCCTTTATAGAAAAGAAGTTTTCCTATAATAGTCCGGAAGCTATCTGCTAACACTTCTTCTGCCAACTATAGATGAAGGATTTAGCAAACTAGACAATCTGTGAAAGTCAGGGTAGAAAGGTGAAAGCCTGCCCTTCACCCGCTAATGCCGATGAATAGGGCATTGTGAAAGGTGAAGGGTATTTTCTTGAATATGATTATTTTAGTATACCAGCGTAAGGTAATGTCTGCAACCACAATTCCATAAAACGGTCGTATACACAATATCCCTCTTCCGCCTTAAATACATATTCTTTATTAATCAGGAATTTAAGGGCTGCATTAATACTACTCGAACCTTTCAATCCATATTTCTTAATAAATATAGAACTATTAATAGCCGTTACGAATTGCTCCCGGGCGATAGCGCGCAACAAAGTTGACTGATTTTCGGTCAACATACCATATAAACGCTGGTATTCATCCACCTCGGAACGAACTATATCTGCCAAACATTTCTCAAATATGGTTTCATTCAAGACGGGCTCCTTTTGTTCATAAAGTCGGTTCAGCACATACTGTACATACCATGTATGCCCATTAAAACGTCGATAAATCATCTGAAAGAGTTCATCACTCAATTCCTTTCCTCCGGCCTGCATCCAACGTATGGCAAAAAGAGAATAATGCTCTAAAGGGATGGATGCCAGATTCATCTTTTCCGTACTCCGGTAAAAAGGACGTTTCGCTGAACCAAACATTTCTGCCATCAGATGTTGTTTACTTCCTGAAAAAATAAAATGTACATGAGGTAAAAATTGAATGTAAGAACGCAACAAGCCTTCTACTCCTTTTTCCGGATATTCAGTGATCTGCTGAAATTCATCAATAGCGATATAACATTCTTTTCCCGAATGTTCCAGGTAATCAAAAATCTCTTTTAATGTTGCCTGTGCCTGGGAAGGTTGAAAATCAAGAGTTGCTTGTGGCACTCCCGTTAAGACATCGGGGGAAAACACTAAACGACAACTTCTAAAAAAGCCACTGATTGTCGCCAGCGTCTTCTGCGATAAATTATCTAATTTACCAATCACAGTCTGCCCGAACTGAATGATAAAATCATCCAGACATGTCGTAGAAAAAATATCCATGTAAAAACAAGCTGCCTCCGGATACTCCCGTCGTATCTGATGAAAGACGTTCTGTATTAATCCGGTCTTACCCATACGGCGAGGACTCATTAAGGTCACATTTCTTCCATTCCGTAAAGCGGAAATCAAATGTTCCGTTTCTTCTATCCGATCACAGAAATACTTAGGACCAGCATAGGCATAAATCAAAAAAGGATTATTTACGTCATTCATATTCAAGCAATTATTTATAGCGTAATTATTGTAGTACTTTTTATGCTACACAAATTACGCTATAAATAATGATTCTACCAAACTTTTGCCGAACAATCATTTCCCATATGATCCCGCCACGCTTCTATTCACCAATAGAACACCTCCCTGTGGAAGGATTTCCAGTTGCACTTTTCCGTTTTCTTTCACTTTCAACGGCAGAAGCTGCGGTTCTCCTTTTTTATCATCCTTATACAGAGAAACAGTTTTTCCGGCAAACATATCTAAATCCAGTTTCAACTTTACGATTTCTTTCCCGGCATTCACTGCTGCCAGATACCAGGTGTCACCGTGGCGACGCGCCAAAACTACATATTTCCCCGGATATCCGTCAATAAAACGTGTCTCATCCCATGTGGTAGGAACCGTTTTCATATAGTCCATACAAACAGGGGAAACATCTTTCAGGTTGTTGGGAGCAAGCGCAAAATTCTGTACCGGATTCTGGAATAATACGGTAGTGGCTAATTGAAATATATCAGTAGTACGGCGGGTAGTTCCTCCGTCATTGTTGCGATTCAGCCGTTTGTTCAGAAAACAACCACCGAATTCCATGCAACCCACCGCGTTGCGGATAAACGGATGCAGACAGGCATTGAAAGCCTCTTCATCACAGAAGTGCTGGCCGAAAACCATATTTTCGGAGGCCAGTACAGCCTCGCTGCCTACATAATTCGGGTACATACGTTCCCATCCTCGAGGGATGGTGCAACCGTGGAAGATTACCATCAGACCGTGGTCGTCAGCATCACTCAAAATATCTTCATACAGGCGCATCGTTTCCTGCTTGTCGCCACCAAAGAAATCAACTTTGATTCCTTTCACTCCAAGGCTTTGCAACCATTTCATTTCACGTTTGCGGATAATGGCATTGTCCATGTGATTCACCGGCCCCTGCTCAATATCATTCCAATAGCCGGAAGAGCTATACCATAAGAAGAGTTCCACTCCTTTGCTTCGTGCGTATTCTATCAAAGATTTCATACGGTCACGGCCGATGTTCGTATCCCACCAGTTATCGATCAAGGCATACTCATACCCCATTGCAGCTGCAAAATCAATATAGCGCACCTGATCGTCACAGTTGATACTACCATCCTGCCAGAGAATCCAGCTCCATGTGCCGCGTCCGAAACGGTAGTCATGCTTCGTTTCATAAAGAGGACGTACGACATCCCAGATAACGGTTGTTTCCACAATCGGTTTCAAGGTTTCGCCAACAGTTATGGTACGCCAGGGAGTAGCACCGGGAAGGGCAAATGCCGGAGCAGAAGTTCCGTTACCGTTATTTTCTTCAGCCATCGGGAAAGCAACCGTATACAGATTGCCTTCGCTTACATCGCTCAAACGAGAACCGCAATAACGACTGTCTACACCTGTTTCGCTGACTAATACCCAACCATCGTCACCGATACGGAACAGACAAGGGAACGTGTAGCCATGCCCGTACTGCGAACGGTTACTCATGGGAGCATCTGCCTTGTACTCTTCCTCATAACTGGGTTTGGTACGTTTCCAACCTATCATGGCATCGCTTTGCGGACATAAGAAAGTAGTTGTTTGTTGCGGAAAGCGAAAGCCGGTTTCTTCGGCAGTTACCGTTACACTTCCTTTTCCATCCTGACGCGGAAGAGTATAACGGAAAGCTACATCGTGATTGCTGACACGAAAGACTACATCTATTTTCTGCCCTTTCGGATTCTCAAAATTACAAATCAGTTCGTTTGCCTGATAATGCACTTTGGAGGTTTTAATACGATCCTGATGATAGACAGTATCAATCGGAGTAACAGCGTGTCCTGTCAGTTTCATCCCTTTTGCAAAATCACCGATATTCGTATTCATACCCAAAGGAGATTTCTCCAACATTGTCTTTCCATTGTAGGTAATCGAATAACTTGACTTTTCGGCTGGAGAAGCAGATACAACCAATTGCAGTTTTTCATCCGGCCCTTTCACTACCACTTCCTGTGCTATCAGAGAAGTCAGACAGCAACTAGCCAGCAGGGTACTTATTATCTTCTTCATATTATCTATGTCGTTATTATCTTCACTTTTTTCTGTTATTTCTCATTTGCCTTCTTTATACGGATCACCGTAAAAGAATAGGCAGGTAATTGATAGTCAAACATTTCTGCTACTTCCATCGTGTCTTCAACAGGTAGCGGGGTATCAGCCGGTTTGCCGGTCAGTATGGTTCTTTTTGCAGAAGACTGTATAGCACCGATTCCGGAAAGATCGATATTCGTATTCACTTCTACGGGAAGTAAATTGACCAGTTTCACAATCACATCACCACTTGCCGAGTCACGGACAATAGAAGAAGCAATGCGTTTCCGCACTTGATCGTCTCTATTATCAAGAGTGATCTGCGACGGAAAATATTCGTTCCCGGCATTCTGCCCATAGAGTTTCTGAACATAATATCCGGTGGTAGGTTTCACTTCCCGGTTATTGAAGTAAATCAAATCCGGATTCCACTGGGTATGTCCTTCTTTAGCGAGAAGAGGGGCATAGGAAGTCATGTGGACAACATCGCCATTACGTTCCAAGGCTGCAAGATAAAGAGCTTCTGTCAGTGCTGTTTCGATATTCGCCTTTCGTCCCGGTATGTGAGTTGCATATTCGCCCAAGTATACTTTTGTCTTTTTCGAACGATCGTATTTGTCGTAGAAATCCTGGTTGTTCAGGAACCATCCCGGAGTCTGGTAATAATGTTCGTCGACCATCGGAATACCCAGTTTGTCCGCCAACTTCCATCCTTCCACGTAGTCTGTACCCTCATTGAATGGTCCCACTGTACCGACAACAATCATTTCTGGATATTTTTCTTTGATGGCATTGAAGATCATCGTGAAGCGTTCTTCGAAGATATCAGTGATAAGATCTTCATTTCCGATACCGATGTATTTCAAATTGAATGGTTTCGGATGCCCGGCTTCGGCACGTACCTTTCCCCACTTTGTCTTCTTTGCGTCACCGTTTGCCCATTCTATCAGATCAAGAATATCCTGAATATAGGCTCCCATTTCGCTCATTGGAATACCGCCTTGCTGCCCTCCTCTCAAGTCGCCGTGACAGGCAGAGTTCTGGCAAGGAACACCAGCCGCCAGCACTGGAAGCGGTTCCGCACCAATATCTTCGCAAAACTGGAAATATTCAAAATAACCCAATCCCATGCTTTGATGGTATCCCCAAAGGTTACGCTGCGCTTTTCTTGCTTCCAACGGGCCTACTGTATTTTTCCATTGATAAATATTCTTCAAACCATCACCGTGAGCCACACAACCACCGGGGAAACGGATGAAACGGGGATGAATATCAGCCAACACTTGAGCCAGATCTTTGCGAAGCCCGTTCTTACGTCCTTTAAATGTACTTTGCGGGAATAAGGAAATCATGTCCAGATTCAATTCACCAACAGATTGAGGGATGATTTCGAGATGAGTGTCCGCAGTAGCTTTAGCAGCTATCACTGCTTTATATGTTTTCCATTGACGGGAAGATACTGTTAGAGAAGTTTCTCCACACACATTTCCTTTTCCATCTACCAGACGAACCTGCAATTTATTTGATTTACCCTGCGGAACCCGGGCGAAGATGGAAAAATCATATTTCTCTCCGGTGTTCAGTGCGATTCCATCAAAACCTGTATTTTCTAATGCAGCTCCCGGTTGTTCTACATTCAGCACGGCATAATGTGGGTTATTGATATGAATAGGGTCGGTAGTATCAATAGTGAAAGTCGTTTTCTCTCCTTTCAGTGCCCAGGAATGAGTGCTGTTCCAGTTCTTATCTCCTTCCCTGTCCGAAGGGTCGTACTCGAAGTCGCGGTTTTGGATAAGTTCTGCGTAGAGTCCTCCGTCTGCCGAATAATTGATGTCTTCAAAAAAAGCGCCCAGCAATACATCACTAATGGCCTTTGCACCTTCCGGTTGTACAGTGACCGTTGCTTTTACAGGCTTCAAACCGGCAAAACGTTCTCCATCCTGTATCGGACGTTCTCCATGTAATGAGTTCCGATATTGATTCCAGCCATAATTTTTATCCAATCCATCCACCAAGGTCCAAACTACCCGGTTGATATTTCCTTTCTGCTCTTCTCCGGCAACAATAGCTTTCACTCTCACTCCGTCAAAATCCGGCGTAGTACGGGGATATTTCTGACTGGTCCAGTTGATTAAATCCTTGGAAGTAGCCTGGCCGTATCCATCATGGTCATTCAGTTTCCAGGTACAAATCCATTCGCCATCGGGCGATTGTTTCAAATAAGGATCGAGCATTTTCTTCTGTGATCCCCAGCGGCTATAATCGCACCGGAGATATCCGTAGTTCCGGCCAATTTCAAACCAGTTTTCTTTATCTGTACTCCAGGCAAAACGGAGTCCGCTGCGTCCGTCGTCTCCGGAAGTTGCAAAAGAAAACAGATAAACCGAATCGGGTGTACTCGTCATTTCTTTGATTGCAGCTAAAGTGAGCTGCTGGAACGACAAAAACAAGACAACTAAAAAGAGGAATAATTTTCTCATGGTATATATTGCATTAAGATTATCAATCGCAAAGTTAAGATTTTCATCATTCTAACAAGCGTGTTTCATATAATAATTGGTAATTATACACTTAAAAATATATAAGAAACAAGTAAACAAGGGTAAAATATACACTTTTCCCCATATCGTATACTGTTTTCTTGGATTCCAACTAGTTGAATCCATCTTATAAGAATAACTCAAAGGAAAACAAAAGGATGGGATTCCTCACTGGGAAGCGAAGATAACCCGCCTGAAAACCAATTGGTTTACCAAATCAGG